>NZ_JAUBUJ010000241.1:0-1632 GCF_036705405.1 Microcoleus sp. B13-B6 | reverse complement strand
CAAAATTGGGACGTATTCTCCGCTTATAAAGCCAGTTTAGGCTTTGTTTGGGCTTAAAATTTGTTTAAGTCCCGTTAGTAGTTTTTCTAATCAAAAATAACCCATGCCCTATTCGCAATGCCCAATTTCCAAATTAAATGAACAAGCTAGGTGAGATTTTAAAATAATCGCCTAGTGCCTTAGCTTGTGCCTTGCTAATCGCTCTTTTCCCATTCACAACCTCAGACACCACGCCGCTCGATCCAATGATACCTACCAAGTCCGCTTGACGGGTGCCGCTGGATTCCATGATGTGTTGCAAAATCTCATGAGGCTCCGATTTCTCGATCGGATAATTTTCCGTCTCATAAACTTCAATCAGCGTGACTAACAACTTGTATAAAGCTCTCTCCTCTGGAGTGAGGTTTTTAGCGAACGTTAGCCGTTCTGCCACAGCCAGGAGGCGATCGTATTCCTCTTCGGTTTCGATCGCCCTAGGAGCGATTTCTGCAAGCAAATTGCTATAAGTGGCTCCATCAAAAGTAAGGATCATTTTTCCATTTGTCTTTGTCGTATTCAGCGTGGGTTAGGAAATATTTGTAGAAAATAGTTTGCTCCTCGTAGTTGATGCCGACAATCAGGCGATATTCGTTGCCTTTGATATTAAAGACTGTGAAGTTTCCTACTGCTTCGGCATCCCGGTAAATCTTGCGAACCTCCTCCAAATTCTGCCATTCTGCTTGCTTTACAGTTGCGTTCCAGCTATCAATTTGATTTTTGACATCGGGATACTGGGCAGCATCTTTACGGAGGTTGCGGATCGAGATTAGGTGCATGGGCTTTTCTAGAATTAGTTCTTTTTTTCTGCATAGCTTTCTCTGTTTTTCGTTTGTTTTCGTTTGTTTTTAGTTTGACTTTCGTTTGACTTTCGTTTGACTTTCGTTTCGTGTTGCTTGCATACTATGCTTATACTCTCATTTTGAGAGTAAAACGTCAAGGCCCGATCGAGTAAAAATTCTTTAACGCCCTCCAAGTGGGTTTTGTGTGTGTAGGCGCGGTTGGAAACCGCAGGCTTTGTCTTTAATACCCACTCTGCCTCCCCCGACTTGAGCCTCATCGTGTAAAAAAGCTTCTAGCAGCGTGGTTCGGGCGATCGCCTCGCAAATCAGAGTCAGCGTTTTAGCAGAGGCTCTACGCACGACAGGGTTGGCGTGATGTGCTAAGCTTCCAGCAAAAAAAAAGTTGCAGGTTTGCCAATTGAGCCGAGAGTTTTGGCTAAACTCAGCCTCACCATTCCCTGGGAATCTCCCATACATTAGACCATCTTTTTGAGCAGTTCGCTGTCGTTGGGATTGAAAGTTGCGAGGGCCATTTGCTCTCTCTCACCGTTGGCAGCAAAGCGTCGCTTCTGCTGGCTCATATCAACTCCGCGCTTCTGAGGAATTGTAAAATCGAATCAACAGTCAATACTCAACTACCCCGTCAGTTTTTCGACCCCTCCTTCAACAGTCAACAGTCAACAGTCAACAGTTAACAGTCAACAGTCAACAGTCAACAGTCAACAATAATTCCGGTGGGGAGCATCTCATATTTGTAAAAATACTTCTTCTGGCTCCTTCCTTCTTCTGGCTCCTTCCTTCTTCTTCTTTCCTT
>NZ_JAUBUJ010000044.1:43029-64335 GCF_036705405.1 Microcoleus sp. B13-B6 | reverse complement strand
TTGACTGGGGTAGGCACGGGGAGTAGGGGTAGCACTACCCCTACATATTTTTACAAATGATTTAGGATTGCTATATATCAATTCCGGTTACACCGGAATGATGGGGAGTGGGGAGTGGGGAGTGGGGAGTGGGGGAATGTGGAATTATTGACTTTGACTTTATCATTCCCATGCAACCGGAAACGATATGAACTTTTGAAATAGCGATCGCCCGATTAGAGAAATCCTTGATTAAGCTTTCGTCGCGGGCGATCCGCGCAACATTCTTTCGCTACTGAGCTCGCGAGCAATTTTCTTTGTTAAGCCGAGAGCCGGAGCTGTCAAATAAACGAACGAGGGCACTCCGGTCACGCTTTCAAGTTGCTTGTTACCTCGTCAGGCAAAATAGAAGCAGGTTGATAAGTTTGCTCGTGATAAGTAGTTATATCTAAAAAAGTGTAATATAAAGAGAGATAGAGTTTACTAGATAGAGATTAGCAAAAGCTATGAAACTCAAGCATTTTATCAATCTGCACAAAGGACTCACCTTTCCATTTGTTTTGACACTGATGTTCATTTACCAAAATTTTAATTTGGGTGCTTGGGTTTATCTCGCCCTGCACGGTACTTATGGTTTGTTGTGGCTGCTCAAAGACCAGATATATCCAGATAAACAGTGGGAAGAAGAAATCTCTGTCGGAACGGGAATATTCGGCTTTGTGTTACTTAGCCTCTATTGGATAGCACCTTTTATTTTGATTAGCAGCGGCTCACAACCACCTCTGCCGTTAGTGGCAGCAGCAATTTCCCTAAATATTATCGGTGTCTTTCTACACTATACTGCTGATGCACAGAAGTATTACACCCTTAAGTACCGTTCGGGACTAATAACTGAAGGATTTTTTGCCCGATCGCGCAATACGAATTACTTAGGAGAAATCCTAATCTACGGAGCGTTTGCGATGCTAGTTCAGCACTGGCTACCTTTTTTAATTCTGGCAGCTTTTTTTGCTGGTGTTTTTATTCCTAACATGATAAAAAAAGATCGTTCACTCGGACGATATCCTGAATTTGCCGACTACAAAATTCGGTCTGGACTTTTACTACCTCGACTATTTGTATCGACAGCTCTCGAACAAAAAAAAGACTGTTTAGAGGAGAAAGTTGGTTAAAAATGGTAATTTAGGGCGTTGCGGAATTACAATATGAGTTGATGAGGGATAATAAGGCGAATTTTTAGGAAATGCCCTGAATGCTGCTCAACTCATATCCGCAAAATAAGATAAAGCTTCTAATAATAAATTTCCCGCCTTTGCCACACAGCATGGGAGCATCTCATATTTGTAAAAATACTTCTTCTGGCTCCTTCCTTCTGCCTCTTTCCTTCTGCCTCTTTCCTTCTGCCTCTTTCCTTCTGCCTCTTTCCTTCTGCCTCTTTCCTTCTGCCTCCTGCCTCCTGCCTCAAAACTCCAATTTCTAGCGGAGGGCTGCAAAGGTGAGATGCTCCCCACAGCATTAGCGATTGCCCCATACCCCTTTGGGAACTTTAACCGTCACGCTTGTAGGCGATTTAAAGCAGTCGGTAGATACTTTTAAACGATCGTTTTTTTCAGCATAGAGGCTCAAACCCTTGCCGCACAAGCCATACAGCCGAAAGATTTGACCCCTCAAAAAAACACCTACCCATTCACGGAAATTCCAGGAACCAGAAAGCGATTAAACACTCGCGACTGCTAACTGTTCCGCCACCTCTTTCTCGTTCATCTCGTCGAGTTTCTGCCAAACTTGCTGCATCAATTCATCCAACCCAACTCGACTCACAGCGGAAATAAACAAAATCGGAACACCGCTAATTTCTTTAAGTCGGCTGATTAAATTAGCGATTTCTTCGCTTTCGAGGTCGATCGCATCTACTTTATTAAAAGCCAAAATCTGCGGTTTATCGGCTAAACCACGCCTGTAAGCCTTTAATTCTTCCTGAATTGTGACGTAATTGGCGATCGGATCTTCATCGGTAATATCGATCAGATGCAGCAGCAACCGAGTCCGCTCAATGTGTCGCAAAAACTCGTAGCCCAAGCCAGCACCTTCGTGAGCTCCCTCAATCAATCCCGGAATATCAGCAAAAACAGTACCGTCGCCGGTCGGTTTTCTGACTACGCCCAAATTCGGGACTAAAGTTGTAAACGGATAATCTGCTATCTTGGGGCGAGCCGCAGACAAAGCTGAAATTAAGGTGGATTTGCCAGCATTCGGCATCCCCAGAATTCCCACTTCAGCTAATAGCTTCAATTCCAAACGCAAAAATTTGTGTTCTCCTTCTTTTCCCGGCATCGCATAATCTGGAGCGCGGTTGGAATTGGTCAGAAAACACTTGTTTCCCAAACCGCCTTTGCCACCTTGGGCAACGCAAAAAGTCTGTCCGGGCGTCACTAAATCTGCTAAGATTGCCTGAGTTTCCGCGTCGTAAACTACTGTACCGCAGGGAACTTCGATCGTGCGATCGTCCCCAGAAGCCCCAGTCATATTCTTCGGCGCGCCACGCTTCCCGTCTTCAGCTTTAAAAATCCGGTTGTACTGAAAATCTAGCAGCGTTTGCAGGCTTTCCACCGCTACCATAAACACAGAACCGCCCCGCCCGCCGGTGCCGCCGCTCGGCCCGCCCGCTGGTACATACTTTTCTCTGCGAAAAGCTACCATACCGTCGCCGCCTTTGCCGGCTGCGACTTGAATATCTGCTCGATCGATAAATTGCATAATTTAGTCAGTAGTCAATAGTCAATAGTCAGTAGTCAATAGTCATTAGTTATTATTATACCAGATGCAAGTACCATATTCCCCATTCCCCTTTTCCTTTAGTCCGCGTCGGCGGACGACGGCCAAGTTTAGTCGCGATTTACAGTTGCCGGAAAATTATAATTTTACCAATTTTTAAAAGGAGTTCAGAGCGAGAGATTGTACGCGAGCATTTGTAGAGAAACGGCACTGCCGTGTCCGGCTCCTAAATCGGCGATTTTTAATAATTTGTATAAGCTTGAGGATAGTACCAAGACTTTTATTGAAGTAGTATTATCAAAGCAGATTTGATATTAGCAAGACTTACCCACAAAAACTGAAGAAACCGGGTTTTTCTACTGGCTTTTTCTACTGGCGCGGATGGGTGTAATGATGTTTTTTCGTAGAAAAACCAGGTTTTTGCGTTCACGACTAATAGTAGTCATTGGTTAATAGTTACAATCATTAATCCAAAATTTCACAAGAATGACTAATGACTAATGACTAATGACTAATGACTAATGACTAATGACTAATGACTAATGACTAATGACTAATGACTAATGACCAATGACTAATGACTACTGACTAATGACTACTGACTACTAACAATATGACGATACATCTTCCTTACATTCATCTGCCAAATAGCAGAGAGCTCGAAAGCGCATCCCGACTAACTGTTCGTAAAGCGGGTTAATCTGGCACATCGCCGGAATGTGGACGATTTTGCGACCAAATAACACGACATCTCGCTCAAACGGACACTGGGGGGGAATAATTTTACAGACAAAGTGTGCTACTTTGGGGTCGTGAATTTCCCAGCCGTCAAGCCAGTCTTTGACGGGTTGCAGGACATCTTTGTGGTGAGGTTTAGGTAGCCGAGATGAAAGGGGTGTTCCGGGGGCGGGGGCGACATTCGCATCAAAGACTATTTGGCTGCTGGGCCCCTGCGGATCGCACTTGCTGTCTTCGATGGTGTGTCGCAGAGCTTCGATCGCCTCTACATTGTGCCCCAAAGCTGTGCAAAACTTGTAGATTACCTCGTCTTCGCTGAGCGAGTATGTACCGTCTGCCAAGGCTACCATTACTGCTGTCCTCAAAAAATTCTCGCCTTTGGCGGTGTCTTCCCCTAACACAGCGGCTAGTTCCTCTGCGGTAATGGGTTCAAAACCCGCGTCAAAAGATACCGGATGTAGTTCATCCTGAGTTAGATTCGCAATCATTTTTTGCTCGTATTCGTCAAAGTTGCCGTCTGCCCAAGCAATTGTCAGCAATCCCCGCAGCCAAGCAGTAATCTCTTCATTGGTGCAGGAAGATTTAGCGTTACTCATTAGCATTTCCACTTGGATGTACCAGTCAATTTGTTCGTTTACAGCGGGTTCAATATTCCCCTCCCAATAATTTTTACTGGTTTTGTGGTCGATGGATGATCTATTTGTGGAAGGTTGGTGCCCGAAGATTGCTCCAAACGCTTGTAGTGGATGTGTTAAAAGCATATTTGTTTTTCAGCAGCATCGCTAACTAGCGAGCTAATCTATTGGTTAATCCTATTCCCTAAAAAGTCATCTATCGGGAGGAATAGGTTTGTTGAATTCATCTTAACTCTAGTTGCACCCATTGAGATGACGATCGACTTTTATTCAAGCCCGATTGCCATTAGCCACCCAATTTTTCGCAAGAAATAAAAGGTTGGCAAGCGTTGGATCTAATCAGACACTGGGTTTGTCACCCAGAGGCGATCGAACTTCGCTCTCTTTACATTTTAATATATATTTTTGTAAATTTTTCTGTCCAGGCTGGACAATATTAACAGCGAGCCGGCTTTAAGCTGTTGAAATAAAAATATCTGAGGAAACTGTTACTGCCTGTTAACAGTTATGATTGCTGTGTCCGCCTAAAAATGACCGATTTTTTTTAACTTCGGCGACACAAAATCCAGCGCAATTCCATTGGCGGGCGTGCGTTTGCCATCGGGAAGACATCTCGACCGGTGGCCCAACTGGGAAACCAGGGCGTCGGTGGCCAGGCTCCTTCCGGCAGGTGGTGGCGTTCGTACTCAAACACCAATTCATCGGATATTTGGACTAAGGGCAACCCTTCCATTGCGGTGGCGAGTTCTTGGGGTGTAAATAAAGTAGACCAGGAGAGTTGGGCAACTTGTCGCACGAGGGCATCAGGCTGGTAGTCGCCGACGGTTAAAAACGTGCTGAACAGCAACAAGCCTCCGGGAGACAGGGAATCGCACATTTTAGCGAGGAAAAGCCGTACTTGATCGCTGTCTCGAAAATGTGAGATGACTTCGGCGGCAACTGCTAACTGGTAGCGGGCCGGTTTCATCCGCATTAAGGGGTCGAGCACGTCGCCTTCAGTCACTGTGACGGGAAGGTTTTCGGCTGTTACTGCAGCTTTCAATTGTTCTGCAAAAGCTGGGGCTAGTTCGATCGCATCTACAGAATAGCCCAATCTCGCCAGCGGCAAGGTATTGCGGCCGGTACCAGCCCCCACGTCCAAAATCCGCACTCGATCGGGTGTACCCAATTTAGCAGCCGTTGTCATCAATTTTGCATCGGGATGAGAACCGAAAAGCGGAGGTTCTCTGGTGTCTACCCAGCTTTTGTACTGTTCTCCAACTGTTGAGGTAGTCACAATCACTTTGCAGGCTAAACCGGTTTGTGGCGGCTGTACTGATTCGTATTGCAGGATCAGCATCGATGCTGTGGAGGTGCGGTAGCCTTGTTCTAACTTGGTGGCTAAAAGCTTGCTGAGTTCGTCTCTGCGGTCTTCGGGCAGGGGTCTGTCGAGAGTGCTAAATAGCTTTTCTATGGACTTGACATAGTGACTTAGCATTCCTGGGACGCAGGGGAAAATTAATTCTCCGCGAGCGATGATGCGAGTATTAATTTTGTAGAGGATAGATTGCTGGAGAATGTCGGGATTTACTACCAGCGGTAGCTGTTCGGTCTGGTCGATCGTACTTTCGGCGCCCATAAATTCCGCGAAGAAGGAAGAAGGAAGTTCGGCAACGGATTTTGTAACGGATGTAACGGATGTAACGGATGTAACGGATGTCGGTCCGATGGAAGTCGGAAGAAGGAAGCCGTGTACAAGATTTAACGAATTTAATCGGTGGATTTTGAGGATCTAGGTTGGAGGTTCGGGGGAATTCCGTTGAGAGCTGACTGTACAATTCAAGAGTATAAAAAAGCCGATTTTAGATTTATTTGGTTTGGTTGCTTAGTCTTTTTAGATTGTAGAAAATCCGATTTGAGAGCTTTATTTTGGATAAATCTCAAATCTCAAATCTCAAATCGACCAAGCCCAAAACGCGAGTAGGTTCCAAAATCGGAGTCACTATCAAGATAAGCTGTAGCGAATTCAAATTTTATCTTTCACGGCGAGGTGGAAAAAGCGTCTAATCCTCTCGCCTTCTCCCCTCTTTCCTTCCCCTTGTCAGCCATAACAGGCAATGTATATGGGTAGCAACTACAAGCTGGGCTTAGTTGCTGCCGGTAAAAGTTACTTGGGGGAACCTTGACTGAGCTTCAGTCATCGGGCGCCGTCTGCCTTCCTCTTGCCAGTAGTTGATTACTTCTGTGGCTTGGTTGAGGATTTCGACGCGATCGTTGTCAGCAATCCAGTGTTTGGCTTCGAGTTCGTTTTTGAGGTCTTCCCAGGCATCTTTGCGAGGCCAGAAAAAGTAGGATGTCAGCGGGCTAGTTCCTTTGCCGACAACTTGGTCAACGGCGAGGGCAACATTCTCTTCTAGCCAGAGAACTTTTAAGATGAACTTGGACAAGCAAACCTCCAGGGTTCCGATCGAACTTGTTAAAAATTTCTACAATCGCTAAGCGTAGCACACTCTGTTCGATAATTGGTCATCGGCTATGAAAAGTTTTGTGGCGCGGCTGGTTTGAGCGCCACTCAGGGGCTGGGAACCGATAAAATTTGGGTTCTCACCGCAATACGCTTGGGCCCGAGCCCGATCCCCCCTAGCCAAGGGCGGGCACGGGGGCACCGCCCCTAGGAAGGGGGGGACAAGAAGTTACTCTTGCGTCCCCCTTAAGAAGGGGGATTGAGGGGGATCACGCCCGGAATAAACAGTTTTCACCCAAGCTTATTGGTTTTCACCGGCCCTAGGTACAAGGATGGTTAAATCGTGAACAGAGTTATTTTAGTCTTCGACATTGACGGTGTGGTGCGGGATGTGTCCGGTTCCTACCGGCGGGCGATCGCCGATGCGGTGGAACATTTCACGGCGGGTGCTTTTCGCCCAAATTCTCTCGATATCGACTCTCTGAAGTCTGAGGGTGTGTGGAATAATGACTGGCAGGCGTCTTTCGAGTTAGTTTGCCGTTATTTTGAGGGGATTGGGCGATCGAGAAACGAACTCGCTCTCAACTATGACGAATTAGTCGCTTTTTTCCAAAGTCGCTATCGCGGGCCTGATGAGAAAAATTGGACTGGTTACATTTGCGACGAACCGCTGCTGTTAAGTCCGGCTTACCTGGAAAATTTAACGGGTGGGGGAGTTGTTTGGGGCTTTTTTAGCGGGGCGATGCGGGATGAGGCTGCTTATGTTTTGTCAGGGAAATTGAGTTTAAATTCCCCGGTGTTGGTGGCGATGGAAGATGCACCGGGAAAACCCGATCCGGCTGGACTTTTCGCGGCAATTGAACAGTTGGAAACTCTGCACGGTTTAGAAGAAAATTTGCCGGTGATTTACGCGGGAGATACTGTTGCGGATATTTACACGGTTGTGAAGGCGCGGGAAGTGCAACCAAATCGGGTTTGGCTGGGGGCTGGAATTTTGCCGCCTCATGTTTTGGATGATGCTGGGCGCTGTGAGGCTTATGCTGCGGGGCTGGAAAATGCGGGTGCTGCAGCGGTTTTTAGGAATGTTGAGGAGTTGACGGCTGCGCGGATTTGGGAATTAGTCAGTTGTTAGTTGTCAGTTGTCAGTTGTCAGTTGTCAGTTGTCAGTTGTTAGTTGTCAGTTGTTAGTTGTCAGTTGTCAGTTAACTAATAATCAATAACCAATGACAAACAAATGTAATTTTGTTAAAAAATTTTGCAGCTTATTCTATTGACAAGTAAATGTAGTTTTGTTACATTTATTTGTCAATTTTTGCATCGTTGAGTTGACAATATCTGCTGCGGCGGCTTAGTACAGAGTAGAGGTCAATCTCTAGGAGAATGCAACTATGTTAGTTTCGCGATCGACTGATAAACAACCTACGCTGGAAGAAACTCGGCAACTAGAAAAGCTCCAAGCCCAAATCGAGCGAGCTGTTGCTAACGGCAAGATATCTAAGCAAGAAATGGAAGACATTAAGAGAGCGATTTGTGCGGACGGAAAAGTTACTGTTGAAGAACTGGAACTGTACAGAATATTGGTGACAGATAGGATTGTTGCTGGAGATGTGGAATACGAGTTTTGATAAGAGAATTCAACGGAGGAAACGGATTTAAGGGATGAATATTGAGGAAATAAGAAACCTGCAAGAAGAGTTTGAATTGTTCTTCAATAGTTTATTTCCTGCTATAGAGATTCTAAATGAATTGTGTAATTGTTGTAGGGGCAAACCCCCCGTGGTTGCCCCGATCCGTCGCAGGGCTGTTTCATTCTCTTGTAGGGGCAATCCCCCCGTGGTTGCCCCGATATCTGAAACGACAACCAAGGAGAAAATTCATCGCCACCCAACAGGGCAATCCCCCCGTGGTTGCCCCGATATCTGAAACCCCTACCCGCTCGTCTATGGGCTGGGCGGGCACGGGGAGTAGGGGTAGCACCGCCCCTACAAAACCCTGGTTTTCCGTAGGGGCAATCCGACCCCTACTCCCCGTGGTTGCCCCGAAACAGCCCTGCGATCCGTGAGGGCTAGGCACGGGGAGTAGGGGTAGCACTACCCCTACATATAGCAATCCTAAATCATT
This sequence comes from Microcoleus sp. B13-B6, assembly GCF_036705405.1. Lineage (NCBI taxonomy): Bacteria > Bacillati > Cyanobacteriota > Cyanophyceae > Oscillatoriales > Microcoleaceae > Microcoleus > Microcoleus sp. B13-B6. Next base: position 55,644 of record NZ_JAUBUJ010000044.1, on the reverse strand, counting down.
TGTAAAAATATGTAGGGGTAGTGCCCCCGTGCCTACCCCCTATCTATCGGGGCGGGCACGGGGGCACCGCCCCTACAAGAATTACACGAATCATTTAGGATTGCTATATTTGTACAACTGATGGGAGGATTGCTATAGCTTAGGATGATATTTGGCAATTCTTTGGAGCATCCCTTTTAGGAACTATACCCCACAATCATCGGGATGCTCGCAATTTTTTATTGGTGTTTTGAGATTATCTCAAGTGCAAGAATTTGTCTAATGCACTGACTGCAAGTGGCGGCCAGCGGCGGTTATTGGCAACCCAATCAAGGTCTTTGTAGCGGGAGTCGAGGCCGATCGCTGCTACCCAATTACTCTCTGCTTCGCCGCGATTTCCTGTTTCCCAAAGACAGGCGCTGAGGGCGGCTCTCATGTCGGCAAATTGGGGGTATCTGCGGACGATGTTTTTCATGTTGCGAATTGCTTCTTTGGTTTGCCCGTTTTGATAAAGTGCGAGGGCGTGGTTGGCGCGGGCAAAGGCGTATTCGGGGGCTAGTTCAAAGGCTTTGCTGTAGTCGGCTATTGCTGGTTCCCATTTTCCTAAACCTGCTTCGGCGTTGCCTCGGTTGTTGTAGGCGGCTGGATCTTGGGGGTCTAATTCTAGTACATGATTGTAGTCGGCGATCGCTTCTTCCCAACGTCCTAAACCTTCTAGGGCGGTGCCACGGTTGAGGTAGGGATCGGGGGCGTCGGGTGCTAGTTCGATCGCTCTTTCGTAGTCGGTAATAGCGGCTTGTAGTTTGTTTTGGCTGACTCTAGAATTGCCTCGGTTGCTCCAAGCGGCGGCTTGTGAGGGAAATTTGTCAATGATTTGAGTCCAAAAAGTTTCTGCGGCGGGAAATTTGCCTTCATTTGTAGCTTCAAAAGCTTTTTGAACGAGTTCTCCTAATTCCTGTTGGGGATCGGTGATATCTGTTGGTTGTACTTGTGCGGCAACGGGGGCGATATTTCCCAACCATACTAACCCGGTTACAATTAATACTGTAAAAAATGTGAAAAGTGAGCGAATCATTGTTGTTGGTCGTTTAAACTTTGCTAAACATATTATTAACCGAAATTGCGGGCGTTGCTTGGATAAGTTAGGGGTAATTTGGTGAAAAAACGGTTGCTAATTTTGGGGGGGACGGGGGATGCTGCGGAACTGGCGGTGAGAGCGTCTCAAATTGCTGATATAGAGGTGGTATCTTCGCTAGCAGGACGCACTCAACAGCCTTTTACCCCAAAAACGGGTTCGGTGCGAATTGGGGGGTTTGGTGGGGCGGCTGGGCTGGCGGCGTTTTTGCTCGATCGCGCAGCCCTAGGAGAGGATCGCCCGATCGACTTCTTAATCGATGCTACTCATCCGTTTGCGGCTCGGATTTCTGCTAATGCTGCTGTTGCTGCTGCTGAATGTAATGTGCCCTATTTGATGCTGGTGCGTCCAGCTTGGGAGAGGGTGGAGGGCGATCGCTGGATTGAAGTTGCGGGCCACTCGGAGGCTGCAAGGGCTTTATTAGGGCTGTCTCAGCGGGTGTTTCTGACGATTGGTAGGCAGGAATTGGCTGCTTTTGCTGGTTTGGATGCTATTTGGTTTTTGATGCGGGCGATCGATCCTCCGGCACTCAATTCTCCTATTCCTAATGGTATGTTGTTGTTAGCAAGGGGGCCTTTTTCTTTGGAAGAGGAGCGCCAATTACTATTAGAATATCAGATTGATACTATTGTTAGTAAAAACAGCGGGGGCGGTGCTACTTATGCGAAAATTGTGGCGGCTAGGGAACTGGGAATTCCGGTGGTGATGGTGCAGCGGCCGCCGATTGCGGATGTTGAGCAGGTTGCTGATGTTGAAGGGGCGATCGCTTGGTTAGTTAAGCAGTTATGATTTCTATCATCTCCGGTCGATTACCCCTCATACGGTAGGGGCGGGTTCACTAACAATATCTGCCAATAATTGACTATCTCGAAAACCCGCCCTTTTAATCGTTCGATCGCACATAACATGATATCATCTTCGGTCGATTACCCCTAATATCATGTCCGGTGGGGGCGGGTTTATTGGATTTGGGATTTGTGTTGAATATTAGGGTGAACCCGCCCCTACAATAATCACCGGCAAATTTGTCATCGCCCTGCTAAATTTGCGTTTTCACCCAATATCGAAAGGCTTTCATGGCGACGTTTCTGCCGGCTGTTTTGCTTTGTTCTAAGTATTGGGGGATGAGCTCGGTGATGGGGAAGTTGGGAAACTGGAGACTACGATCGCCCTGTATGTATTTTCCATTTTGCAGTACGCTGATTTGCAGGTTGCGGCCGTTGTAGCGCCACAATTCGGGTACTCCTAATGCTTCGTAGTTGTTGAACTGAGTGCGGGAGGTGAGGTCGATTTCTATGGCTAAATCGGGAGGTGGGTCTGTTTCTAAGTCGATGCGGTTTTTGCCTCTGACTGCGGCTTCGTTTTGGATGTAGAAACAGGTATCTGGTTCTACTCCTTGAGCCATTTTTTGATTTTTGAATGTGGTGGAACCTAGAGACCAAAATTCCATACCCAGTTCTTCGAGTAGTGCTTCGACTAAGTTACCAATCAGGACTTTACCAACTTCGTGTTCGGGTAGGGGAACCATGATTTCTAATGTTCCTTTGCTGTATGAAAGTCGGGATGCGCGACTTTCTCCCAATTCTGTTAGTAGGGTTTCAAACATCGGCCAGGTGATGTCTTTGAGTAATAGTTGATTTCCTGGCTGGATGATTATTTGTTTTAGTTCTAGCTGCATTTTTTGACTGTTTTAATAGGATTTGAAATATCAAATAATTTAAGTTAATAGATTTTAGCAATTCACAACTTATGCGGAATTGCTGTTAGAGATTTAAAAATATCTGCTGGGTTAGGGGCAACCCTGTCCTGTTGAAGCATTAAATGTCCCTTCATCAGTCCTCATTCCTCCTAGGATAGTTTCCACAATCACACATTGTTTCCCACCGCCGCGAGCAGGAGCAACTGTGACTGTAAAACCGTCATTTATTTGTCGTGGCGTTCTACTTTGTATTGATGGGCTTGTGATGTTTCCTTGGTAGTTAAAAGTGATTGAGGGTGCATTAGTTAAAAGTGTAATCATGCCCGGTTTTATTTCGCCTCCCGCGTCGAAAGTCACTGTTTGTATTGGAGGGGTTGTTGTGAGAGCGGTTTGTAGGGGAGGGTTGGTTGCGGGATCAGTTGGATTAATCGTAAGTGTTGGCGGGTTAGTAGGATTAAATGTAACTGTGATATCGCGCTTAGTTCGCTTTGCTTCGCTTTGTGCACTTCGCAAGGTTTGCAAAACTCGATCGTTCACAGTGCGAACTCTTTGTCTGTTGATGAAGGCCTCCCAGCTTGGAGCGGCGATCGAGCTTAATATACCTACGATTAACGCTATCGCCAGCACTTCTAGAAGGGTGAATCCCTGATCGCCCTTTCTGGATGGAGTATTTTTGTAATTGGGGTTTGCTTTTGTTGCAGAAATCTGCAAAACTTTTAATAATATTGGGGTTTTCATTTTATTCTCCTGTTTTATCTGCTAGTCGCGCGCTTCGGAAATCTGTTTTAGACATCTGTTATCTTCCTCGCGAGCCTAGACCTTGTACTTGAACGCTTGCTGTTGGGAAAAATGCCGATCTGTTGGGGTTGTAAGCAGTATCGTTGGTTTGAAGGCGACGCAGGGTGTTGCCTCTGATCGTAATTCTGGCTATGTTTTGAGAGGTATCTACACAAGCGTAAAAGCTATTTGTATTGTCTGGGTTGGATATTTTTAAAGTTGTTTCTGAGACTGGGGATGTTGTCGTTGTTCCTGGTACTTGGGCTGTAGGATTGCCTAGAGCTTTTTGGCACTCGTCGGTTGGAGGTGGTGGTACTAATGCGCTTTGGTCTATATAATTAACTAGCACTTGAGGGTTTAACCCCGCAAATCCCGCTGGATTTGTCACGTTCTCGGTTGGCCTGTTCCAGTCAAAGTTTAAATTAAAAGCTGCACTATGTCTTTGACCGTCCTTTGCCTCATTATCATCGAAGTAACGAGTGGCGGCAGTCGTTCCTGCTGGGTTTTCCATGATGCCCTCGCTAATTTCATAGCGCTCAATGCGTCTGGGACAAGGGGCTCCTGATGGTTGACACCAAATAGAATTAGGATTGTTTTCTCTAACCTGGTAGTAAGCCACTAAAGAGCGAGTGTAGGTATCATTGCAAGTATTTTGGGTGCAATTCGTTGGTAGTACGCGATTAGCTGGATTCGTATCGACAGACACAGCATTTATTATCTGCTTTCGCTTCCAAAATACCAGAATAGGAGTTGCGTTTGGAGGGCTAGGAAGCGGAGTTGGGCTGCTATTAATAGCAGTAATTCCAGCGTTATCGTAAATATAAATAGCTTGACTCAAATCTTGGGCGATGAAATCAAGTGCCGCCTGAACGTCTTGCTCGGTGTTTGACTTTACTTGTTCCCTCCTGTCGGTATTCAGCATATCGACTACAAAACCGAGCATCGGCGTAATGATTAAAAACGCCATAATTGCTCCGACTAATAGCTCGACTAGAGTCATGCCCTTGTCTGTTTGAGCTGGCCCGGAGCGGTTTCGCTGGTGATGAGTTTTCAGAAGCAACCTGAGTAAAGTTTTCATTTTGATTTTTTCCTTGGCCAAATGGGGGAGGGATTATGATTGGATAACACGACTTTGATTAACGACACGCAGAAGTGTTAGCTCCATTAGGGTTAAGTTGAGAACATAATGATTGATGCGCGGACGCAGTTCCTTGTGTAGTAGGGGGAATTTGTGTTTTCATTACCACCAAAGGCGCTTGAGGATTGCCAAGAGCGGAATTAGCAACTGATTGCTGTACAGTTGTCATCGTCGCTCCGGTAAACCCATCCGCGCGGTAAACCCGCACAGTCAGCTCATAGCCTGTTGGTGTCGGATCATTGGTTGTATTAGCTGGATTTCGCCAAACACCTTGAACAAAAAAGTCTTTGCTGCCAGCACAACCTTGCGTTGTTTCATCAAAGTCAACGCAGTACAAATTACTCTGAGGGTTTGTAGAAGCAGGAGCAGGAGGCAAAGCAGGAGAAACAGTCGTATCTCGGGCAGGAAAACCGATCGTAGGTTGTGGATTAGTTGGAGGTTTGATCGCTCCCACTCTCAGAGCGTTGATGTAAGCTGTAGCCGCCTGGCTGGCGAGTTCTATCCGCCGCGCTTGTACGCGAGTTGCTACTGAGTAAGCCATCACCGGGGCGATCGCAATCATTAGCACCGAAACTACAATCATCGCTACCAATGACTCGATAATCGTGTAGCCACCATCTGGTGACTGGGATAAATTTTGCTGTTGTTGTCGCTTAGTCATAAATAGGACTCCAGTAATTGCGCGGCGGAAAGTTAGAGGGTTAAGTCGGGCAGCCACTGCGAATGGAAGTGGCATTTTGATTGGCATTCGGCTGATCGGGAGCCACAGTGCCGCACATCAAAGTTGTTACCCACGGGTCATTGCGGGATACTTCCCGGAAATACTCGGCAGGCTGAGTCTTTGTCGAAGGAGTAGTGAACCTTTGAGTAAACAAGTCAGGTGGCTGAGATAGCAGGCCCACATCATAACCCCAGTTCCGGGCGGGCGGGTGGAAGTAGGGAATCAACCCAGTACCCGTCTCTGTGTTGTATCTGTTTAGGATATTTAGGACCGCAGGTACTCCCTGAAGTTCAAACAGGCTCGCTAAGCCAGATGGGGTCAGCGGCAGAATTGGCTGGTAAGGCGCTGTGCTAAAAGCGCTGCGATTTTGCTGGATGAAAGAGCCTCGGATATTAGTAGTCACTCCTCCGTTATTCCAGTTTTCCAAGAATCGGGGCAAGTTTTGCAAGCCGCCGTTAAAGTCTCCACTGGTACCACCGTTGAGTGTCCGTGAAGGAGTGTCGCCAGATCCAATGATCAGATTAAAGGTGGTATCTACAGCTCTGGGTATCCATCCTGTTGCTCTGAGAGTAGCTGCACCTCTTGGCATTGTATTCCCGCCTGGAGCGGTGGCTGTTGATATAGTTTGGATCTGCGGGACTGGGAGCAGTTGTGGCTGTGACCCATTATATGGTGGGGGTGGTAGTGCAACTGGCGCGGGATTTGCTACCGATCCTATTGCCGAATTTGCGGGTGTTGATGCCACTAAAGTTGACAGTGGTAAATTTGCGCCGTCTCTGGTGTTGGCAGGAAGGGTGGGAGGGTTTACCACATATGGGAGACTTGTGTCATCAAAGTTGACGGCACCAGTATTTGTTCTTCCCGCAAACCACAGAGAGCCAGGTGTACGGGCAGCAGCATTGGCAGCAATAGCGGTTCCAGAAATCCCTAAAGGCTGTGGAGTCGCGGGCGTGTTTAATGCTTGAGTACCTACTGTTCTTAAAAAAGCTACGCGGCGGGGGAATCGCTGCAATGTTGGCACTGGGGGATCGACCGTTGACCCAGCTTTAAAAGGGGTAGTAGGGGTAGTAACGGGTGACGTATAAGTTGTGGTGCCCCCTGCGGTCGTATCGATCGCGGCTGCTGCCGTCACTCTTGCTTCCGGATCGACAAACCAGTCAGCATCGGTACAGGCAGCCACCGGGATTTTTGTGCAAACTTCCATTAAATAATGTGGGAAATTCCCGCGCCGCTGCACCGGCGTGACAAAGTTGTTGAAGTAGGAACTCCATAGCCGGGGCGCGGGAGCAGCAGCCACGTAGGTAGCGTCTGTCACCTGTGTAGTGCTAGCACCTGTGGTACCTCGTAAATTGAGGTTGTCTGAAAACGCCCCGCTGGAAAGTCCGTTAGTAACAAAGTTGTTGTTGAAAAATCCTTGCTGTCTGCGAGGCAATACAGCAGCAGCGCCCGCATTGTTTCTCAGGTCAAAATCTCCCTCGTTGCGGAAGCCAAAACGGTAATTTCGCGATAGCAGGGTGACTGCATCTGCCAGCACTGTTGCCGGTCTCCAAAAGTCTCCCACGGTACAGTCCGGAAGCCTCGGATCGCCCGCGCGGCAGGCAAAGTTGGAGTTAAGCCTATTGCCGCGGGTGTAAAAATTTCCCCAGGTTTGGTCCACAGGAGTCTCAAACTCTTCCACTAGGGTAAAAGCGGGTGTAGTACCCGGAGCAGCGGGCGGGAGGTTGCCGTGAAGGTTAAAGGTTCCTTTGATGTAAGCCGGCAAATTCGATACCAAGGTCAGCCCTTTTTCTATGACTACAGCATTTAGGTTTGCTGGTCTTGTGGGGGCGGCGCCACCGCGAAATAGCTGCTGACCGTTAATCAGGACAATGCCGTTAGGCTTGCGCGTGGGGTCGAGCAGGTTGTCTCCAGGACTGATAGTTCTGTCCATCAATCGAGAATTCGATCGAGAGCTGCGATCGGGCAGCGCGTCGTCCCGGCTAGCATAAATAATCCCGCTGTTTGGCAGCAACCACTCGGTCGTACTACCTTGGGGTCTGGTGCCGCGCAAGAGGTTGATATCTAGCTGAGTGGCGCGAATTTCTAGGGGTTCCCGTTCTTCTAGGGGTTGGTTGTAAGTGGCTGTTAATTGTGCGGCAGGTGGGGTTGTACCCAGTGGACTGCTGAGGGTAAAGGCTTCGTTGACGATCGTCCTCGTGTCGTCGCGATCGATCGCCTTGACTTCTCTGCCGTTGACAAATGCTACTTCTTGAATTGCGCCGTGGGGAATCAGTGCGGGCTGGGGAACGCCTATCGTGCCGTCAAGTATTTGTAGGGCACAATTAGTTGAGTCAATAGCTGCTTGTTGTGCTAGGGTGCGAGCGGCTGGAGCCACTTGGAGGGCGGTTCTCAACGGCCCGTTGGCAAACCTACCGTCTGGAAAAACCATGTTGGCCTGGGCTTCCAAAATAGCGTCTCCACCGCCCAGCAAGCCTGTAGCAGCGTTCAGGTTTGAAAGACGGGGTTGCTCTCTTGTAGGGGGGCCGTAGGTGATGCCGTTGTTAGAGCCGATAAAAGCCTGCTGTCTTCCCAGTGTTGCTGCGCGTGTTGCTACCTCTGGTGCAAGCGCTCCCTGTCCGCTGACATCGGGCAGCGCTGCTGCAGGTGGTGGTGGTGAGATGTTTCTGGCTGTGGAAGCATTGCTGGGGTCGTAGTAGCTGCTGACGCAAGCCAGGGGGGTTTGAACTGGTTGGGCTCCTGGTGCTAGTGCTACTGGGTCGAAGGCGTTGTCTGCGTAGTGATAAACTGCCGTTGCCCGCATCCGCAAGTCGCCTTTGGCAAATTTGCGATTGGCGGGGTTTAGGTTTTCATTAACAAAATTAGGATTTGTCTCTGCTGCTGGCAGGGCCGTGGCGTCTGGTAGAGCGGGGAGTGCCACCGGCGGCGACCAAATAGGGTTCCAGTCTACCCACCTTGTTCCAGGCTCAAGAAAAGGACCCGCCGCTACACTACCGTTGTCCCATACTTTAGAACCAAGACCCAGCGGTGACATCGGCATCGAGTCGGGCCACACGACGCGGTACTGTTCGACAGTCGGAGTTTCCGGGTCGTCGTAAGTATTGTCGGCAGTGAAAGCAGTACCCCTCGATGCGGGGCCGCTTTTCAATCTCGCATTAGCGGCAGCAGCAGGCTGTATCCAGGTAGGCGGCGGTAGGAAAGAATTAGTGCGATCGTACACTCCTGCACTGGTAATTACCCGCAGACCACCAACACCGTCAAGGGCACTTCGCGGTCTTTCAGCGGCGCTTTTTTCCCAGAAACCATCGCTGAAAGAGTTTGGGTTGCCTGGTGCTTCGCCTAAACCGTTGCCGCGGGCTGTTGCTCCCACGTCAGCAAGTTTAGTTACTTGCGGTGTTCGGGTGCGAATTCCGCCGTCTTGCCATGGAGTGGTGCCATCTACTTGCTGAGGATCATCAGTAAAGCTAGTACCGTTCCACCGCAGTGCTGGCAAGTTGTTACCCACTGTGACTCGATTGCCCAAGAAATTTTCGCTCTCAGTAAGTTGTAACTCCTCGGGGTTTTCGGCTGGTAGCTGATCTGGACGAATAGTGAGTCCCGCCCCTCCAGTAGCGCCTACTGTCGCATTTCCATTAGGAAGGCTCCAAGTATTATCTGCGGGTCTGAGACTGTTGTTACCGGCGTCTTGAATTCTGTAGTTCCTGTTCGGTACATTCGGAGCTAAATACTTTCCGTTGACCGCGCTGGCGAGGGGTGCTTCTGCAAAAGTAACTTTCCGCAGCCGTTCTCTAAAATAATCTTGTAATGCTTGATCGCGACTCTGACTCTTGGGGGGCAGCATTGCTTGCTGAACAGAAACTGGGTCGTTAGCACCTGTTGGATCTGCCTCTATTTGACCGGCTACCAGAGCAGCTAACCGCTCGGAGTAAGCGTTGTTGTTGTACAGTACCTGAAGGCTGGTGTCCGCGACAGATTGATTGGCGGTGTCAATTGCGGGTGCATTTGTATTGGGTTGGTTGGTGTCGGTTAGAGTTTTGAAAAGATGTACTTCCACCGGATTTGTCGGCGCATTGCTGCCCGACCACCCGTTAACAACATTACCCCCTACGACAATTCTGCTATTTTCTTGATCGTAAAAACAAGATTGCTTGCTGCTGACTTCAAATAGTTTGATGTTTCTGGCACCACCCAATCCCGATACCAATAAGTTGCTATTGGTCAACATCCGTCCGTTTAGATTCAACGGAGGTCCAGGCGATATATCTAAGTCGTCTTCATATACAACCGCATTGTTGCTGAGGGGAATGCGGCTTTGATCTTGCTGGTATTCGAGAGCGGATATGCTGGGGGTTCCGGGGAAAGCTTGATACCGCGCGCCCAATGTGCTAGCTTCTGTCTGGGTAATGGGTACGTTAACCGTGTAAACAAAGAAACTTTTCTGGAGCCTGCCACTTATTCTTTCCCAACCAGAGTCCCCTACCAAACTTGCAACCGTACCTTCTCCTTGAGCACAGGCTGGGTTGGTGGTTCCTGTTCGCATGGGCGGTGTTCTGGCATCCAGTTCCCTTCTCGGTCTTGGAGTTACACTGTTTGGAGTACGAAAGTAGATTCCGTAAAGAGTAAAAGTGTCAAATATACCGTCGTTATTGGTATCGACGGGATATCTCCATGCAGTATTTAGCGCTTCATTTTCTACTCCGGGCGCGCTAAAAAGCGATCCTTTTGGGTCGTCAGCAGGGTTGGGAAGGCCGCTGTTATCTAGATCGGCTCTGAGTACCAAGCGCTCTTCGTCTCCAAATGTATACAAATCTGGGTTTGTAGGAGTTGGGGCGGCTGGGTAAGACGACATAGCCAGGTACAATTGTCGATCTGAGGGAGTACCCGTCACTAGGTTGCCTTCCCCCACCAGATATTGAATTTTCGCTTTCGCCCGATCGAGCGCGGGAGTCGCGGCCGCCAGCACCTGCTGGTTCACGCGCACGTTACGCGCCGTATTTGCCCGATCGAACGATCGTAGCGTAATCGCCACAGTCAACAAAATCACTACCAGCAACACCATCGTCACCGTCGGCAGCACAAACCCCGCCACCGGCAGTCTCGCCCTCCGGCCCATAGCCATCAGGGTTTGCAGCATTGCTCTCATCAGCCGCTTAGCCCCGGATCTGGTAACACCAGCAATCCGCCGCAGCAGGGATACGATAATTTTGGATAATTTGCTCTTAAACATTGACGCCTTCCTGAATAATTTCAGAGATGGTATTGCTGGTAGTGACTGCTCGACAGTACAATCCCATCTTTATTGTTCCCATTTTTTGCAACTTGCATATCAGCCTCTTGCACAAATTTAAATCTGTACCTTGGCTGAAAAATAAAACCCACAAACCCGCAACCAAAATCGCCGCCGATAATATATTTTTCAGCGAAAGATTTGCCCCGCAGGGATTAGATCTTCCTTACTCCACTCTAATCTAGTTAAATTGAAATGTCAGTGGTCAGACCAAGACTGAATTCGATCGCCCAAAAACAGCGATCGCGAGCGTATCCGATGTATTTCCCAGCCCTTGTCTGGCGGCCTTTGTTGATGTGTTCGCCTTGCTAGCGCCTGCAACCACCGGAATCTACAATCACCATCGGCCCATCGAGTGGTTATGCCTGTCAGCGCGATCGAACTGAGATATTGCACCATTCTCAATTAGCCGTAGGGGCGGGTTCGCCAACAGCCTTAAAGCTTGCAAATAGGTTCTATAAACCCGCCCGATCCCACGAAAAATCCTCTTATTGATATTGCTGCAAGATGTCAGATCAAATATAAATTGGGCGATGAATTTCCGTAATGCCCCCAAGTGCGATGAATTGCCGTAATGCCCCCAAGTGCGATCTCAACTGTTGCACCATAGTCAATCAGCCTTTTAGGGGCGGGCAAGATGCCCACCCCACAATAAAATTAACTGGTTCCCAAGCTCTGCCTGGGAACCGATGTAAGCGAGGCTCTGCCTCGGCTGCGACAATGGAGGCAGAGCCTCCGGATATGCGTTACCAGGCTCTGCCTGGTAACGAGTATAATCATTTAGGATTGCTATATATAAATACATCTTCAGTCCTTTTCAAAGGACTTGCGCTATGAGACGGGGGTTTTTAACCCCCGGCGGACTATCGGTACAAATGCCAAATCCGAAACACTGTCAGTACAAGTGCCAAATATAAACCTAGCATCCCACCCATGAAACAACCCTCCAAACCCCCCGACTTCATCATCATCGGCGCCCAAAAAGGCGGCACAACATCCCTGTACAATTACCTAATCCAACATCCCCAAATCCTCCCCGCCGCCCAAAAAGAAATCCATTACTTCGACTTGAACTTCGACAAAAGCCCAGACTGGTACTACGCCCAATTTCCCCAGCCCCAAACAGGCGAAAACCTAGTAACCGGAGAAGCCAGCCCCTACTACATCTGTCACCCCCAAGTTCCCCAACGAATTTATGATTTATGTCCCCAAGTAAAAATAATCGCCCTGCTGAGAAACCCAGTAGAACGCGCCATCTCCCACTATTATTACTATATCAAAATAGGCTACGAATCCCTATCATTAGAAAGTGCGATCGCCTCCGAACCCGAAAGACTCAAAGGCGAAATAGAAAAACTCCAAACCGACCCAAACTACTACAGTTACGAACACCAACACCACAGTTATCTAACCCGCGGCATTTACGCCGATCAACTCCCAGCCTGGATGAAACTTTTTCCCAAATCACAACTTTTAATCCTCAAAAGCGAAGACTTGTATACCAATCCCTTCGGCACATACAACAGCGTCTTACAATTTCTAGAATTACCGCCGCACCAACTACAAACCTACGAAAAATACAACGCCACCCAATATCCCCCCATCAACGACACAATATACGACCAATTGAGAGCATATTTTCGATCGCACAACCAAAGACTAGCCCAATTGTGCGATCGAGACTTCGGCTGGGATTAATTATTTCGGCAATTGTAGGGGCGGGTTCACAAACAATATCTAACAAATACAAACAATCTAAATAAACCCGCCCCCACCCCACCAATAACCTACATGAACCTTGATTTCATCCTCCAAACGTATAGATCGATTTACCGTTGGGTGGGGGCGGGTTTACGAGATTGTGGATTATTGACGATGATTG
>NZ_JAUBUJ010000044.1:40026-42929 GCF_036705405.1 Microcoleus sp. B13-B6 | reverse complement strand
ACCTACATGAACCTTGATTTCATCCCATCCTCCAAACGTATAGATCGATTTACCGTTGGGTGGGGGCGGGTTTACGATATTGTGGATTATTGACGATGATTGTTGGTGAACCCGCCCCTACAAATCTTTTTCTCAAAATAGAAACCCAACATTTTCGCTACAATTTTCCTTAACTGAACCCTATTGGTTTATAGCCAAGACCATATCCCCCTCGCATCCCCCTTAAGAAGATTGTTTGGACACGGCACCGTGTCCTCCAACCCCATCGCGCGATCGAATATCCGTAGTGTGCAATAGTTAAAGATTTTTGAGGCACATAGTTGCCAAGAGACCGCTCTTTCATAGATATTAAGTAAGAGCGCTTAAGCGCAACTACGTGCCTTTTTTGTGCCAGTTGCGCTCAGGACTAAAATATTAAGCAGCGGCCGTAGCATTTGCTTCCAGAGGCTCGATTTCCTCCGGCGTAGCGTGACGGCGCGGATCATTAAAGCTGCGTGCCGCTAGCCAGTTAGAATTTTGCGCCGCCTCGCAACCAATCACGTAAAGCGAAGATTGGTTAAAAGCAGCCCAGAGAGCATCACAAGCCTGTTTATCCATCAGTGAATCGGCGATCGGGCGATCGTGAATCAGAGCAAATAAATCAAACTCATTTCGTTTTGGATTCCACTGATATTGCAAAGTAGGAGCATAACCCATTTCGATCAATTGTGCGATCGCGCGATCGGGCGTATATCCGTCCAAATGCACCCGATTGAGATAGATAGACACTTGGACATACTCATCTCTGGCAGGTAGCAGTCGGTAGTTCGAGTTAGTCATCATTATTTGTCTCCGTGCAGTAGTAATAAGAACGGCCTGCAATATCGGGGCGTTTTTCAGCCTTCATTTTATGCTGAGCACATCGTCGCTTAGCATAAAGGTCTTTTTCAATTTCAGTCTCGCCAGGGGCATAAAAAGGACGGTGAGGAAGCAGTTCGGCTTCTAAATCCTCCCAAGATTTCTCTGGGTTGTCTGAATCTCTCAGCATTTGTCCCTCGCGCTTTGTTCGAGGATGCCATTTATTCGATATAGTCGATCGGTCATCAGTCTGTTTCCTCTGTTTTGGCGATCGTCTTGACGCGCTGGGGCTTTGGCTCTAAAACGGGTTCGTTTTCCTGTAGCCAAGTTTCGATGTACTCCAACAGAACCTCATTCATGCTGAGGCTACGCATGGCGCAAGATGCTTTGAACTTGGCTCTTGTCTCTTCAGGTAGATAGATTTTTACGGACACAGTTTTACTTGTACTCAAAGTTTCCATATCGCTATATCGATTTGTCTATCTGTCTAGCCTGACACACAGGCGCGCGATCGGATAGGGTCGTTTGTCGATATAAGGACTTGTCGTTTTGTCCCTATGTCGATATAATAACAGACATAGCCAAAAAACGACAACCGCGCCGACTTAAACGCCATTGCCGTTTCCATACATTTTGCAAAAAAATGCTTGACATTCCTACCAGTCTGTGATAGCTTATCGAATAGTATTGTGTTTAATCCACAAATCGCAGCACTTCAGCTATGTTCACAGCCAAGTTCACAGCCAACAGCTATTTTTATTTTTGGTACAGCCAAGTTCGCCCGGAGTGAATTTACAATTCACTGTGAACATCCGGGCGAACCGCAGACTAACACCTGCGGTTTTGTTTTTTCTACTTCTTTTCCCAACAACCAATCGAGTACAAGCGAAAACAGCAATGACATTATTCATTAACTGGTACAACAGCTTTTATTTTTGGCCCAACAAAAGTTCTGGGTAAATTGTCGCGCTGTCTTTTCGCACCAACCCGGAACTCCTAAAAGTTCCGGGTTTTTTGTTGTCAACCACCCACTTAATTTCCCAGGAAAATTCCCTCATGTTAGAAGCCAAACTCGTAACCAAATCTCATCCAGAACACCAAACAATTGTCAAACTCTCAGAAACAGTCTCCGTCGGCGGCCAAGAATTATTAATCATCGGCGGCCCCTGTACCGTCGAAAGTTCTGCACAAATGGAAACAGTCGCCCGCCAACTCTCTGCCGCATCCGTGCAAGCTTTGCGAGGCGGAGTCTACAAACCCCGCACATCTCCCTATGCTTTCCAAGGCATGGGAATTGAGGGACTCGAAATTTTAGCCGATGTCAGCCGGCGTTACGGTTTGCCCGTAGTGACAGAGGTAATGTCGATCGCCCAAATCGATCCAGTTGTCACCTATGCTGATATGCTGCAACTAGGCAGTCGGAATATGCAAAACTTCGAGTTACTAAAGGCGATCGGTCAAGCCGGAAAACCAGTCCTGCTAAAACGCGGCTTATCAGCCACAATCGAAGAATTTGTGATGGCCGCCGAATACATTCTCAGTCACGGAAATCCTCATGTAGTTCTCTGCGAAAGAGGCATCCGCAGCTTCGACAATTACACCCGGAATGTATTAGATTTAGGTGCCGTCGTAGCACTGAAACAGTTAACTCATTTGCCAGTAATAGTAGACCCTTCTCACGCAGTAGGCAAGCGAGAATTAGTCGCACCCCTAGCCAAAGCAGCGGTTGCTTGCGGTGCAGACGGATTAATTATTGAGTGTCACCCGCAACCAGAAAAATCGGTTTCTGATGCGCGGCAAGCTCTTTCTTTAGCAGATATGGTAGATTTAGTTGCGAGTTTGTGGCCTGTAGCCGCCGCCGTTGGCCGGTGCATACCAGATACTAAGTCATTAGTCATTAGTCATTAGTCATTAGTCATTAGTCATTAGTCATTAGTTATTAGTCATCAGTCATTAGTCATATTATGTCCGGTCGATTACCCCTAATACGGTAGGGGCGGGTTCACCAACAATATCTGCCAATAATTAACAATCTCAAAAACCCGCCCCTTTAATCGCTCGCTCGG
>NZ_JAUBUJ010000044.1:33254-39926 GCF_036705405.1 Microcoleus sp. B13-B6 | reverse complement strand
GGGGCGGGTTCACCAACAATATCTGCCAATAATTAACAATCTCAAAAACCCGCCCCTTTAATCGCTCGCTCGGACATAATATCATTAGTCATTAGTCGGCGCCGCAGGACTTGGCTTTTGTAGAGTCAGAATTTATGCGGACGCACTTTTGCTTGGAAAGCGAAATTAGATTAAAATAAAAGCACAATCAATACTGTCATCTACAATATTTGGCTTTTATTATGGCAATACTACTTAACGTTCCCTCGATCGTCTGCTCCGGCTGCGGTGATACAATTACCAAAGCCATCAAAACTGTTGACTCCGAAGCTACTGTCAATGTGGATGTCGCAGCTAAGACTGTTACGGTTGAGGCTCAAGCTTCTGAAGAGTCAATTACACAGGCGGTTGTTGCTACGGGCCACACCGTCCAAGATTGATATAGCCTTTCTCAGAAAGATGAGGTACTCATGGGCATAGGGCATAGGGCATAGGGCATAGGGCATACCTCACCACGCTTGAGAACCGCTATATCTAGTTGGGTGGGGGCGGGTTTACAAGATTATTGGTATTAGGCCGACATTATTGGTAAAACCCGCCCCTACAGAATTTTAAATCCATTACCAATGCCCAATGCCCTGTTTGGCCAATGCCCAATGCCCTGTTTGGCCAATGCCCAATGCCCTGTTTGGCCGATGCCCTGTTTGGCCAATGCCCAATGCCCCATGCCCAATGCCCAATGCCCAAAAGATTATTCTTCGTCTAAGTGTTCGGCGACTGCTTGGTAAAGTTCAAAAACGTGGCGATCGAGTAAACTATAAAAAACTTGTCTCCCAACCTTGCGGTAACTTACCAACCGCATCGCCCGCAATGCCCGCAACTGGTGCGATACTGCTGACTCACTCATACTCAACGCCGCAGCTAAGTCACACACGCACAGTTCTTGTTTTGCCAAAACCGACAGCAGCCGCAGACGGTTCGCATCTCCCAAAAGACTGAAAAACTCAGCCATCCGCTGAGCTTTGGCGGTGTTGAGAACCTGTGTTTGGATGTCCCCGGCCCGCAAACAGTCAACTAGGTGCGATGGATCGCACGTTGGTGTATCGTTTTGTTGGTAAGGCTGACTTATCGCTCCATTAACAGCAGAGTTGGGTGACATCTTTTCAAGGCTTGTTTTAATTCTGATTTTCATTTTAGTGCGATCGACAAACCTTTTGTAACAAAACTTTTACATTCCCTTGACTAATATCTGAATATGTGTTCAGATATTAGTAGAGATAAACAACCCCACCAGGAGAAGCTCAAATGACTACCGCCACCCAAACAAAATGTGCCTGTCCTTCATGTTCGTGCGTGGTCAGCCCCAGCGAAGCCATTGAAAAAGACGGCAAAACATACTGTTCCAGTGCTTGCGCTGACGGCCACCCCAACGGCCAAGGCTGCGGCCACACCGGCTGCGAGTGCCACAAATAAATATTCGGCTTCAGAAAAGGTTAATCACCCACTGCCAAATATCTCTAAAGGGAGATGCGAACCGCGCATTTCCCAATTTTTTTGCTTTTAGGTTAAAGAAAAGTTAAAATAAAGCTAACTTAAGGTTAAGACTGCATTAATAGACTAAATACAGAGCGAAAAAGCACAATTGCTACTTACGCAATACAATAGAAGCAAGTTAGCGCCGCGATACTGAGTACAAATAGTGCTATTAACAGCAGAGACCGAACCAAAAGTTGAATACCAAAAGTTTAATTAGGAGGGGGCAATGAAAGAGCGGGAAGATTTTTTACATCCTCGCAATCGCTACTACGGTGATTTCACGCCAGAAAACTTGGCGTTTAATGCCAACTTGCAGGAGTTTGCTCAAAAAATAACTTATATTTGCTCGCTGGAAACAGGGGGGAAAATTAGCGCTGAGAAAGCCTATAAAGATATTAAGATGCTTTGGAAAGACCTAAAATCCTC
This sequence comes from Microcoleus sp. B13-B6, assembly GCF_036705405.1. NCBI lineage: Bacteria > Bacillati > Cyanobacteriota > Cyanophyceae > Oscillatoriales > Microcoleaceae > Microcoleus > Microcoleus sp. B13-B6. The sequence continues at coordinate 37,985 of NZ_JAUBUJ010000044.1, read as the reverse complement.
TAAGAAACAATTGGGAATTGGCCAAAAACCCCCCAGTACCGAGGAGCCACATTCACCTTAAAGTCATCTCAGTCAACGCAGCGTTTGCAATCGAAAACCCCTGCGATTGCAAACGCTGCTTTTTGCTGCGTACCCAGCAAAGGTAAGGCAATACGCTTGGGTTAAAACTATTTATTCCTCGGAGATCCCCCTAAATCCCCCTTAAGAAGGGGAGTAGGGGTTGACTTTGAGTAAGTTCTTGTCCCCCCCTTCGTAGGGGCGGTGCCCCCGTGCCCGCCCTTGGTTAGGGGGGATCAAGCTTAACTGAACCCTATTGAAATATAAGGTGCTTGCTAGGCGAACTTTAGAAAGTCTATGGTTTGGGAGTTGGTGCAGTTTCTCCTGCAAAGGAAGTACAATTACCACCGAGGCCAGAAATAATCGCGCAAGTATTAGTTTTCAGCATTCCCTGATATGTATCAGCACCGGTGCCGGGGCCGCCCAACTCGTCGCTGTAAAGTTCCTTGTCCGAAATTTCGACATTTGCCTCCCTCGCCACAGTCTCCATCAACTTCGGATTAGTTGTAGTTTCGGCAAAAATTGTCGGCACTCCTGCGGTCTTAATTTCAGAGGATAATTCGGCAATTCTTGCGGCGGTGGGCTGTTCTTCAGTCGTCACACCCTGCAAAGCTCCAGCCATCTCCAAACCGTAAGCATCGGCATAGTAACTCAGAGCATCGTGAGTGGTTACTAACTTGCGTTTTTCTGCTGCAATAGTCGCAATTTGAGCTTTTATCCAAGTATCTATTTTTTGCAACTCATCTGTTAAGCTTGCTGCATTTTTTGTAAAAAGTTGAGCATTGGTGGGGGAAACTTTGATCAATTCATCCCGAATTGTTTCTACCATACGGATGCCATTTTGAGGGTTATGCCAAACGTGAGGGTCAGGGACTTTTTCGCCTTCTGCATGGGGTTGGTTTTGGGCTTTCTCTTCGCCGTGTTCGTGGTCGTCTTTGCCCATCAGCGGTTTGGGAACGGCGAGTTCGTGGACGGCTATTTTGGGTGCGGAATTACTGCTAGATTTAATTAACTTAATGATGCTGGGTTCGTGGTTATAGCCGCCGTATAAAATCAGATTGCCCGTTTCAATCGCTTTGCGGTCTTCCGGCTTGGTTTGATAGGCGTGGGGGTCGTCTCCCGGCTTGATTAGACACGTGGTGTCGATCGAACTTTGAGCGATTTCTCTAGTTAGGTTGCAGATAACGCCAGTCGTGGCGACGACTTTGGGCAAGTTGGCGGCGGGACTGGCTTGAGTTTGAGTCGCGGCCGGACTCTCTGGCGTCCCATTGCTTGCGTTCTGCCCTCCACTGCAGCCAACCAGTCCGCAGCCCATTGCCAAAACAGCCACACCGCACAATCTGCCGCTTTTTCCAGCCCAGTTCTTTAACATTTTCACCTTTGGAACGATAATCGTTATTACTTTTTTGAGTTATCCTATTGTAGTAGCTACGAACAAGAATCGTTCTCAAAATCTCTAATTATGCTAGAAGTGCAAGACTTAGCTGTCAATTATCGAGGAATTGCGGCCCTCAACAGCGTCAATTTCCATTTAGAATCGGGGCAATTAACCGGTGTGTTCGGCCCCAACGGCGCGGGGAAAAGCACGATGGTGAAAGCGATGCTGGGATTGATCCCGGCCTGTCGGGGTTTGGTGAAATATCAGGGGCGACTGCTGAAGGAACAGTTGTCGCGGGTGGCTTATGTGCCGCAGCGATCGCAAATTGACTGGGATTATCCGATTACGGTGTGGAATGCGGTAATGATGGCGCGAACCGTCCAGACTGGTTGGTTTCGCAGCCCCTCGAAGCAGTCGCAAGAATTGGTCAAAGCTGCTTTGCTGCGGGTGGGAATGTGGGATTTGCGCGATCGGCAAATTGGCGAACTGTCTGGCGGACAGCAGCAGCGGATTTTCTTAGCAAGGTCGATCGCCCAACAAGCCGATTTATTCTTCTTCGACGAACCTTTTAACGCGATCGACAAAGCAACCGAAGAAATTATTTTCGATATTTTTGCCGAACTAAAAGCCCAAAATAAAACATTGCTAGTAATCAGCCACGATTTAGGCGAAAGTTTAAAACAGTACGACAATTTATTATTGCTCAACAAGCAGTTAATTGCAACAGGTTCCTGCCGAGAAGTTCTCACCACCGCCAATATTCAAAAAGCCTATGGATACGATTTAAGTTTAGTTTCAGCGTAAGCAAAAAAAGATTTATCTTTAAAATTGATTGTGGCACGGGCGTCTCGCCTGTGCAGTTGATTGTGGCACGGGCATCCTGCCTGTGCAGTTGATTTTGGCACGGGCATCCTGCCTGTGCAGTTGATTGTGGCACGGGCGTCTCGCCTGTGCATTTGATTGTGGCACGGGCGTCCCGCCTGTGCAATTGATTGTAGTTAAAAAAATCCTATTATTGACCTAATTCAATGTTAAACCTACTAATTGAGCCGCTACAATTCGAGTTCATGCGAAATGCGATCGCCGTCGGCATTTTGCTAGGAATTCTCTGCGCCGTTGTTGGTTCCTATTTAATTGTACAGCAAATGGGAATGATGGTGGACATGATTGCCCATTCAGTATTAGCAGGATTGCCCGTAGCTTTTTCTTTAGGTTTCAATATTTCAATCGGCGCGTTTATATCGGGAATTATCAGCGCCGTGATTATGGCGTGGATTCAGTCCCAATCGCGCCTCAAAATTGATGCAATCATGGCATTAATTTTATCTACATTCTTAGCAATTAGCGTCACCTTGATTAGCCTATTGCGGACAACCAAATTAGATTTAGACGGGTTTTTGTTTGGCAATATCTTGTCAGTTGCGCCTGCTGACGTGCAACAGACTTTTGTCATTACTTTGATTATTTTGGCGACGGTTAAAATATTTTATAAAGAACTGCTATTCTATACTTTTGACCCGTTGGGAGCGCAAGCCGGCGGTTTGGCTGTAAACTGGATTTATTTGGGGATGATTTCGGCGATTACGCTGACGATTGTTGCGAGTTTGCAAACTGTGGGGGCGCTGTTAGTAATTTCCCTATTAATCGGGCCGGGAATGACGGCGTATTTGTTGGTAAAAGAGCTACATTTAATGATGGGATTAGGAGCAATTATTGGGATTACAGCTAGCGTGAGCGGTATGTATCTAAGCTATTATTTGAATATGCCGTCAGGTGCGGCAATTGTATTAGTTGTTTTTGGGTTATTTTTAGTAGCTTTGCTGTTCAGTCCCAGTCAAGGGATTTTGACAAGAAAGAGAGGATAACACTCCTGGATGCACTTCGACGCTTAGAAACCGGGTTTTTTACTCGATGCAGTCTGCAACGAAGTAGACCCTCGAAAAACCCGGTTTCTGGATACCCGTGGGTAAGTCCTAAAGTTTTCAATTGTTTATGTTTTGGTCAAACGGGTGCTTATGCGAACTTAGCGCCGCCCGAACCCTTTGCCGCCCATAGATTTATGACCAAACCAGCAATTCGCCTCCACAGCCGCCAGCGGCGAGAAACTGACCTTCGGGATGCCATGCGAGACAGGAAAAACCGCCCTCTGCGCCTTCTAGAATTTGCAGCAATTGTTCTGCTTCCTCCCACAAACAAACTTGACCGTCTGCGGCGGCAGAAGCTAATAAAAATGTGGTAGGTTGAAAGGCGATCGCATTTACAACTTTTTCATGCACTTCTAACCCCCAAGAATCCCAACCGACACTTTCATCAGCGTGTTTTTCCCACACTGAAATGCCTTCCGAACTCGCAGCCGCTAACAAAGGCGCCCCCAAGGAATTAGTTTTATCCGACCAAGCTAACTGCCGAACTTTCCCCGGAAAACCCTGCATTACCCACGGTTCAAAATTACCCCATTCATTAACAATTAGAGTATTGTCCATATTGCCGCAAGCTAAATATTCCCCTTGTGGCGACCAAGAAACGGCACCGGTTGCAGAGGGTACTGATAAAATTTCCGGGTCTTCGTCCCAGTCTTCGCCATGCCAAACTTTGACACCTTGATAGCCGCTAACTGCCAGATATTGAACCATCGGATGCCATGCTAAATCGAGAATAGATGATGACTCGAAATTCAGCGTTACTTCAACAACATTATCCTCAGCATTCCAGACTTGAACGTAGCGGCCCATACTGAAAGCTAACTGGTTGCAGTTGGGACTCCAAGCTAACTTATCAACCCAGACGCGCTGGTTATCCAAATCAGCAATTAATTCACCAGAATTAACGCGCCAAATTCGCACTTTTCCATCTTGTCCGCCAGCAGCTAGGAATTGACTGTCGCGGGAAAAAGACAAGCAATCGGCTGATTTCTCCGTAGCACTTTGTAGCGTTTGCAAGGACAATTCATTAACTGCCCCTACTTTCGCCAGCATCACTTCCCCCGCCGCAGAACAGACTGCTAAAGTTTTGCCATCCGGCGACCAAGTAACAGCAGTTATGTAGTCAGACAGCATGGCTTCGGCATGAATTTCTAGGGTTTGTTCACTTTTATTTGTCTTTTTGCTACCCATATTTATTGAATCTGAGATGTTGTACTATTCTTAAGAACGGGCAAGATGCCCGTTCCACAAGAAATGAATTTTCATCTTGTGGAACAGGCATCTTGCCTGTTCCCTTCCACAAAAGATGAATTTTCATCTTGTGGAACAGGCATCTTGCCTGTTCCCTTCCACGGGCAAGATGCCCGTGCCACA
>NZ_JAUBUJ010000044.1:28949-33154 GCF_036705405.1 Microcoleus sp. B13-B6 | reverse complement strand
GTGGAACAGGCATCTTGCCTGTTCCATCCCACAAAAGATGAATTTTCATCTTGTGGAACAGGCATCTTGCCTGTTCCCTTCCACGGGCAAGATGCCCGTGCCACAAAAGATGAATTTTCATCTTGTGGAACAGGCATCTTGCCTGTTCCATCCCACAAAAGATGAATTTTCATCTTGTGGAACAGGCATCTTGCCTGTTCCTAAAAAGCTTATTAAAAATGCTTCAAGATGTCAGTTAAACCAGACATCTACGAAAATCCTCTCGCAATTGATTTTCGTTTAAGTTGCGGCCGATGAATACAAGCTCATTTTTCGGAGTTTCGGTAGCTTTCCAAGGTCTATCCGGTCGGCCATCGAACACCATGTGTACTCCTTGAAAAACAAATCGCTTGTTGTCTCCGGCGACATTCAAAATGCCCTTTGTCCGAAAGATATTCGGGCCTTGAGTTCGCAACAATTCCTCAATCCAATCGCTAAATTTGTTGCCATCAATAGCACCGGATTCGACTATTGCTACGGAAGTTACTGTTTCGTCGTGTTCGTGAGTGTGTTCGCCCAAAAAGTCTGGTTCTATTTCTAATGCCCGGTTCAAATCAAATGCTTTAACGCCCAACAAAGCATCCATTGCTAATTCAGCGTTGCGGGTGCGGTGAATTTTTGCCATTGCATTCATGGCGCGAATTCGCCTTTCTAATTCTGCCAATTCTTCCTCAGTCACTAAATCAGTTTTGTTGAGCAAAACTACATCGGCGAATGCAATTTGTTCTTGAGCTTCGTCTGCGTCCCAGTGCTGCCAGATGTGCTTGGCATCGACTACGGTGACAACTGCATCTAGCAGTAATTTTTCCCGCATATCTTCGTCTACAAAAAAGGTTTGAATTACTGGTGCGGGGTCGGCTAAACCTGTGGTTTCGATGACTATGTGATCGAATTTGTCTCGCCGCTTCATTAAGTTGCCGATAATCCGAATTAAATCGCCTCGGACTGTACAGCAAATGCAGCCGTTGTTCATCTCAAAAATTTCTTCGTCGGCATCAATTATCAGTTGGTTGTCGATGCCTACTTCGCCGAATTCGTTGACGATGACTGCAACTTTTTTGCCGTGTTCCTGTGTTAAAATGCGGTTCAGTAGCGTAGTTTTGCCTGCACCTAAATAGCCTGTGAGAACGGTAACAGGAACTGATTCGATCGCCCCAGCACTCACCATACTTGACCTCGATTATTGTACAATGATAACCATTATCGTTATTGTACACCAGACAAGCTGCTAGTAGCAAGAATATTACAAAATGTTAATAAATAGTTCGCTGGAGACTTTAAGGGCTGGTTGTAGGAAAAATAGACAAAATAATACTTGTGGGCTATCATAAATCAATCTATACATTTAATCTAAAAAACACCATGACTCAGCTATCAGAAAAGCGAAAAGCGCTGCGGAATAGAATCTCTCCCGAACAAACTATACCACCCGAAGAATTAGCAAGGCGCAAAGCAGAAAGAACTGAACTCGGTTTGCGCGGTCGAGCAATATTTGAGCGAATTCGCCCGAAACTGATCGACGAGTATTACAATTGGTTTATTGCGATAGAGCCGGACAGCGAAGAATACTTAATTGACCCCAAACTGTTAGGCATTGTCCAAAAAATTAAGGAACAGTATGGCGATAAAAATGTGATGTTAACAACCTTTCGCCTCAATGAAACAGGAACCTGTGGCAGAATATGATATCAGGTTGGTTTGGGGAAAACGGAGAATTGTTTTTTGAGATAGAGTTGATTGCATCTAATGGCGAGATTTTTCCAGTGGAAGTAATGCTAGATACAGGTTTTACCGCAGGCTATCTGGCAATTAATTTTCAAGATATGGAGGCTTTGGAGTGGCCGTTAGTTAAATCTAAATTCAAGCTGGCTACAGCGCGGGGAGATGCTTTATTTGACCTCTATGAAGGTCGAGTAATTATTGACGGTCAAGAGTTTGTTATTCCGGTTCATGTTGGAGAGGAACTCCCGGAGATTTTAATCGGTTCGCAATGGTTAGATAGGATGCAGCTAGTTGTTAATAAATCGATCGGCATTTTGACGTTAGAAACAGTATCGAGTGCAGAATGATTGCAGATCGATCGCCCTTTCTCAAAAAAAGCGATCGCCCGCATTCAACTACAAAAATGACTGTATTTTAGCAGAGTTGAGTTCCCGACCGATCAGCACTAATTTGGTTTGGCGGACTTCGGAAGGTTGCCAAGGACGATCGTAAAAATATTCTATCCGTGAACCCACACCTTGCAACACCATCCTCATCGGTTTCTTGGGAACCGCCACAAACCCTTTAATCCGATAAATTTCCTCCTGCTGCATCAACGATTGCAGTTTTTTCACCAAAGCTTCCGGTTCAAATTCGCGATCGGCAATAAAGTAAGTCGAGTTAATATCATCATCATGTTCATGTTCCTCCTCAGTGTCGTGGTGACTCGGACGAGACTCCAAATCATCCTCAACCGCCGCATTAAATCCCATTAGCACATCGGGGTTAATTTCGCCACTTTTGCAGGGAACAATTTTTACACTCGGACGTAACTCTTGTTGCAACCAGCTTTGGACTTTCTTGTGAGTTTCAGCATCTACGCGATCGACCTTCGTTAAAAGTACCATATCGGCACAGGCTAACTGGTCTTCAAACAATTCCTCGATCGGAGTTTCGTGATCTAAACTAGAATCAGCTTGTCGCTGTGCCATCAAAGCATCAATATCACCGACAAAAGTACCGCTAGCAATAGCTTCGCAATCGACAACAGCAACAACACCGTCTACAGTAGCACCCGTCCGAATTTCCGGCCAGCGAAAAGCTTGAATCAAAGGTTTAGGAAGTGCGAGGCCAGAAGTCTCAATTAAGATACAATCAATTTGTTCTCTGCGCTTCAACAATTCCTGCATAGTCGGCAAGAATTCCTCTTGAACAGTGCAGCAAAGACAACCATTTGTTAGTTCAACAATATTGCTGCTGACATTTTCTTCTTCATCGCAAACTTGGCAATCGCGCAGCAGTTCTCCATCAATTCCGATTTCGCCAAATTCGTTAACCAGAACAGCAATGCGGCGACCTTGATTATTTTGCAATAAGTGGCGAATTAAGGTAGTTTTGCCGCTACCAAGAAAACCAGTGATGACAGTAACAGGGATTTTGTGCATTGATAATTTTGTTGTTGTTGGTGAAGGGGAATCTCTCGTTTTCTAGTTCCCAAGCTCTACCCATTGGTGACAACTTAAGCCGACCGTCCGCCAGGGAATGAATTCCCTGGCTGATAGCTAAAGTCCTCTGAAGAGGACTAATGAGTTCTTCAGTCCTCTTCAGAGGACTTTAGCTTTGAGGCAGGGGTTTCAACCCCTGCCGGACTGCTGCCGGAGGGCAGGAGGGCCGGTTTGACGTTAAGTTGTCACCAATGGGCCGATCCTAGGAACAAGAAAAACTCTAATTTACCAGTGGTGGAATCTTTGCTAAAACACCTTTTTTCAGAGCTTGAGGACGCTCAGACCAAGGCAACAAACCGTCCGGTTTAGCATAGTATTGACCCGCGCATTCGAGTACAGCCTCGACGCTTTCCGACTCATTTGCTGGTAAATCGCCAAACAGATAAGTGTACTTTCCAACAGCAGCAAAAGACACCGCACAAGAGTGACTGCAAGCACTCATGCACTCAACCTCTTGAATCTCAAACTTATCAGAAAACTCCCAATCTTTAGCGAGTTGCGACAAATTTTCCATAAATTGTTGACCGCCGCTTTTACCTTCGCGCTTGCCGTTTTTCCAAACACTAGCGCAAGCAGTGCAAACAAATAGACTGTGCTTTGTGCGTACAGCCGTGTTAATTCCATCCATCATCCGTACCTCGCAGATGCGTTCAAAAGTGAGTTAGATATCGGCGGGCATTCTGACTTGAGAAACCACAACGGTTTCATTACAGTTGCGGGACAGCGCCGGACTTGCACCGAACTTTCCCCGTTTCCTCTAACGGCTGCTCCCCGCTAGAACCGATCGCGAAATCACATCATACCGCACTTGCCGCCTTTTTGGAAAAAAGTTATGTTGGTAATGTCGATCCATCAAAAAAAAATAACTCTTTGTGGAACAGGCATCTTGCCTGTTGCTGACAGGAGAAAACCCCACCAAAAAAAATAACTCTTTGTGGAACAGGCATCTTGCCTGTTGCT
>NZ_JAUBUJ010000044.1:0-28849 GCF_036705405.1 Microcoleus sp. B13-B6 | reverse complement strand
GACAGGATAAAACCCCACCAAAAAAATAACTCTTTGTGGAACAGGCATCTTGCCTGTTGCTGACAGGATAAAACCCCACCAAAAAAATAACTCTTTGTGGAACAGGCATCTTGCCTGTTGCTGACAGGATAAAACCCCTCCCACAAAAACATTACTACAAACTATATGAACGCCTCCCCCGATTTTTCCACTCACGGCTATCAGATTGAAAAAGAACTCGGACACAACAGTCTCGGCGGCCGAGTTACATACTTAGCGAAAAATACGAACACTCAAAAATTAGTTGTACTCAAGCAATTTCAATTTGCCCAATTAGGTGCTAGCTGGGCAGAATACGAAGCTTACGAACAAGAAATTAAAGTTTTGCAAAAACTGGATTTTCCGGGCATCCCCCGCTATCTCGATTCTTTTCAAACTGACAGCGGTTTCTGCATGGTGCAGGAATACAAAAATGCCGAATCTGCTGTCGCGCGGACTTTTTCGCCGCCGGATATCAAGCAAATTGCGATCGCAACTTTAGAGATTTTAGTTAACCTGCAATCTCAGAAACCGCCGATAATTCACCGCGACATCAAGCCGGAAAACTTGTTAATAGATGACGAACTCAATGTTTATTTAGTAGACTTCGGTTTTGCTCGGCTAGGAGGTGGAAATATCGCGGCTAGCAGCGTTGTCAAAGGCACGATGGGATTCATGCCACCGGAACAAATGTTCAACCGACAATTAACCAAAGCCTCGGATCTCTACGGCTTGGGGATAACGCTGATTTGCTTGTTAACTGGTACGAAATCTGCGGATATCGGTAATTTAGTTGATGCCAATTATGGTATTCATTTCCGGCATTTAGTACCGCCATTGCAGCAGGGTTGGATGAATTGGCTGGAGAGGATGGTAGCGCCGAGATTGCAAGACAGATATCCATCGGCTGCGGATGCTTTAACTGCGCTAAAATCTTTGGATGTCAGCAGCTTGCCGAAAGTGAGAATTGAGCGCGATCGCATTCAATTCACCGCCGCAGAATATGGAGAAAAAGTAACACAAATCGTTACCGTTAGCAACCCTATTCCCGATACAATTTTAGCAGGTCGATGGGAAGTAGCACCGCACCCGAACGATCCGCCACATACTCCTTACGACCACCCTTGCATCTCCTTTGAACCGCAGAAATTTGAGGGCAATGAGGTTAGGTGCAAAATAACGGTAGATACGAGCAAATTGTTAGCAAGTAAAATTTATCATCGCCAGATGATACTCCACGTTAATTCCGATCCAGATACCCATAAAATTGAGATTCAAGTTAAAACGGCTCCTCTTCCAGAACCAAAGCAAATGCCATATTTGTTTAAAGATAGAGGGAGTTTTATGTTGGTGTTTATCTGCGTCGGTTGGCTGCTAAGCAACCCGATGGAGCGATGGATGTTTTTCACCTTAATAGCTGTGCTACTTCCGGGTTTTGCAGCAGCAGAAAAGACACTATATACAGAAACAGAAAAGAATCGATATACAAAAGGAAATAAAACTGTAAATGGGTTTCCATCTATCTTAGGAGCCACTTTAGGAATTACAGCAATATTACTGGCAGCGATTACTTTTTCATCACTTGGTAGTGGTTTTGGTAATAGTACGGGTAAAGACATCGCTTTACTTGTTGGTTTTGTGATCTCAGCTATAGTTGGTGCTTCAGGTGATTTTGAGAATAGTAGGAGTTTGACAATCCTGGCATTTGTAGCTTGTGGACTTTTGATGGTCTTTTCTTTACCGACGAGTATGGCAGTGATATTTGTGCTTTTGCTTACTAATTTGGGTTCTTTCAAGGTAGTTTATACCTTAGCTAAGACCAGAACTTACGAACAGATTAAAAGAGGTTTTTTTAAGAAAGATGCTGGAGCAATTTCATTTCTCACCGCTGGATTTTACATCAGTTTAGGGGTCGTATTTCAACTATACTTAAGGTTGGCCAATGAGATGGGATCGCTCGAACCCTTAAAAGTTTTAGTTTTAGCAGCAAGTGCGACTGCCCCTCTCCTCGTCACCGCTATTCCTTTACTTTACTTGATTGTTCTTAAAAGAAACATAATGATTGCTGCCTACCGCAAATCCCAGCCATATTTAATTAAACCCTAATCAACCCTTCCTACTAATAACTTTAGTTCGGATTATTCAATAATTTTAAACACTGAAGTCCTTACTACAAACCTTACAAATTTATGAACGCTTTTCCTGACTTTTATAACTACGGCTATCAAGTAACTCGCGAACTCGGACACAATCGCGCCGGCGGGAGAGTTACCTATCTCGCTACCGAAATTAATACCAAACGTTCCGTCGCTGTCAAACAATTTCAATTTGCCCAAACAGGCGCTAATTGGGCTCAATATCAAGCGTGCCAACAAGAAATTCAGATTTTGCGAGAACTGGATCACCCCAGCATTCCTCGGTATTTAGATTCCTTCCAAACAGCATCGGGTTTCTGCATGGTACAGGAATACAAAAATGCCAATTCCCTCGCAACTCTCCGCAAGCTAACGCCACAGCAAATCAAGCAAATTGCTATCTCTGTTTTAGAAATTCTTAAATACTTGCAAAACCGCGTTCCGCCAGTAATTCACCGAGATTTAAAACCGGAGAATATCTTAGTGGACGATCGCCTGAATGTCAGCCTTGTCGATTTCGGATTTGCTAGAATCGGCGGGGGAGAAGTGGCCGCCAGCAGCGTTGTTAAGGGCACTTTGGGCTTTATGCCGCCAGAACAAATGTTCAATCGGCAGCTAACTGTTGCATCGGATTTATACAGTCTCGGCGCTACGCTAATTTGCTTGCTAATCGGCATCAATTCTACCGAAGTTGGCAGTTTGATGGACGATACCGGGCGGATTAATTTTAAACATCGCTTGACGCAGCTAACTCCAGAATTTCTTGACTGGCTGCAAAAAATGGTGGAACCTAATTTCAAACACCGCTATCCTTCCGCAGATGCGGCCTTAAATGCTTTGATTCCCCTCGAAGTAGTTCAGCAGCGTAACAACTTAAAACCGATATTGATCTCAGTCGGAGTATTAACAGCAATTTCTGCTATTTTTATTCCGCTTTTTTGGAAATCTCCCGAACCTCAAACAGCAGTAGATCTCAAACCAGTAATCAGCTCAGCAAATTTGAACCCTAAGACTCAAGTAATGTTAACTGACGAATTAGAATCAACGAAACTTAGAGATGTTTGGTCTTTGAAGCAAAAGAAAAAAGTCTATTTTGCTGTAAGTGCTGTTAACTTGCCAGAAGGAGAATATAAAAGTTATTGTAAGGTTGTCAACCCTCAAGGACTATTCGCAGCCCAAAGTCAATCTTATTTAAAAACGACGGGCGATCGATTAAATACTTGGTGCTGGTACAATTTTAAAAAGGATGACAAACCTGGCAATTGGAAGTTTGAATTTTACTTAGACGGTGAAAGAGTGGCGCAAAATAGTTTCAAGGTCTTACCTTAAGATAGTTGTTCCGGGCTGGCAGTGAATTTCTTTGCCGTCAAAAGTTGGCGGATTCCAAGTTTCTGCATAACTTGCATTAATTCGATCGCTCTCGCAAATTGCAGCAATAGTTGTTATAATATTGCTGCCCTTTTCTTTAAAAGCAAACACTGCGCCAGTGTAGGATTTCCCGGTACTCATATCATTAGGTTTGGCAATCGCGATCGCGCTTTCAAATTGTGCCGATTGGCGTTGATTGTACCAGGTTTGCACCGGACCCATTGAGGAGACAAGCGTGTAATTATTGTCATCGGTTTGTTCTTTAATTCCTAGACCCAATTGGGTAATTTTATCGCTAAATTTACCGTACTCTGCATAGTAAGCTTGCTGCGCTCTATTGATGCTATTAATATATTGTTTTGCTTCTGAGGATTTCGGATCGCTGGAGATGAAAAGTTTATTGAGTTTGAAATCGTAAAATGATGCCATGAGGCCACCCATAACCGCGCTGTAAATTGCAATCCTCGGCAGCAAACTGGATACTGGCAATCTCGATTTTTTACTGGCTTTAGCTACATTGACTGACATTTTTTTAACTGTCATAAAGTAAATTTGCCAAGCTTGTAGGGTGCGCCGAAGCGCACCTTACAGACAATAAATCAAGCAGTTTCGTGTTGTTTGTGCCAAGCGGGATGCCACAGCAATTCAGCAGTCGATCGCTTCTCGACCATTTCAGGAGTAATCATACAGTTAGCCACATCCTTGCGAGAAGGCAACTCGTACATGACATCCAGCATTAACTCTTCTAAAATGCTGCGGAGAGCTCTCGCGCCAGTTTTGCGACGATAGGCCTCCTGGGCGATCGCCCGTAGCGCTTCCGGCTGGAATTCCAATTCCACGCTGTCCATCTTCAACAGCTTTTGATACTGCTTCACCAGCGCATTCCGGGGCTCGGTCAATATCTGCATCAAAGCTGCTTCATCCAGCGGCGAAATCACCGTCACCACCGGTATCCGCCCCACAAACTCAGGAATCAAACCAAACTTGACTAAATCGTCCGGCTGTACCTGCTGCAAAATATCAGCGGCCCGCTTGTCTTTCGCCGGCAAAGTCGAGTTGCTGTCGCTTTCCGTTGGCTGAATAAAGCCCAAGGATTTTTTACCCAAACGCTGTTCAACTATTTTTTCCAAACCGACAAAAGCACCGCCACAAATAAATAGAATTTTGCTAGTGTCAACTTGAATAAAATCTTGGTAAGGATGTTTGCGGCCGCCTTGCGGGGGAACATTAACCACTGTTCCTTCCAACATTTTTAGCAGCGCTTGCTGCACTCCTTCTCCCGATACATCTCTAGTGATCGAAGTGTTTTCGCTTTTGCGAGCAATCTTGTCAATTTCATCAATATAAATAATGCCCCGCTGCGCCGCTTCCACATCAAAATCGGACATTTGCAACAGCCGCAGCAAGATATTTTCTACATCGTCGCCGACATATCCAGCTTCTGTCAGTGTCGTCGCATCCGCTACCGCAAACGGAACTTCGAGCATTTGCGCCAAACTTTGCGCTAACAAAGTTTTGCCACAACCTGTGGGCCCGACTAGCAGGATGTTGGATTTTTGCAGTTCTACATCGCTGTCAGGGGAAGACTTGTCGCTATCTTTAGCTTGGTCAACGCTCAAGCGCTTGTAGTGGTTATAAACTGCTACAGAAAGGACTTTTTTTGCTGAATGCTGGCCGATGACGTGGTTGTCTAAATGCTGCTTAATCTCTGTTGGTTTCGGAATTTGAGCTAAAACGATTTTCGATTTATTCGATCGACCTGGGCGCCTGGTTCCTTGTCCCTGAGACTCTCGCACCTCTGACTGGGGAATCTGTTGACCAATTGTTTTACTGGAGTCAAAGAACTCCTCCTCTAAAATTTCATTGCACAGTTCCACGCATTCATCGCAAATGTAGACGCCGGGCCCAGCTATTAACTTGCGGACGTACTCTTGCGACTTGCCGCAAAAGGAGCATCTGAGATGGGAGTCATATTTTGACATATTTGCCTCTTAATTTACGGTTGCGGTTGCTTGTTTCGACTGGGGAAGTTGCCGCGGGAGTGACCTTAGCTGTGCCCTAGAAGGGTTTCCCGATCGGACACCCAAGCCAGTCAGTCGATTTTAGATTTTAGATTTTAGATTTTAGATTTACTCCACAGATGAATTTTGGAGCTGAACTAGGGTCTAAAATTTGGGGCTCTGCACGACTTAAGTCGGGGGCTTGTCTCCGTTTTTTGGCGGAGTCAAGCTTCGCGATCTCTGTTTCTAAGTTAACACTTTTGAGGCTTTAGTGATTAGTCATGAGTCATGGGAGCCAATTTGAATTTTTAATTTTCACTTAAAAATAAAGCCGCACGGGCTTACCATTTTTTGTATTCCAAAAATTTTCCCGACATAATTATTTTCACTCGATCGCCTTTTGGGTCTGCTTCTTTCTCGACATCCAAAGTAAAGTCGATCGCGCTCATAATCCCGTCACCAAATTTTTCGTGAATCACTGCTTTGAGTGGCATCCCGTAAACCTGCATAATTTCATAGAAACGATAAATCAGGGGGTCAACCGGAACCGAGGCCTCCAAAGAACCTTTTAACGGAGGTTCACAGAGAACCGCAGCCGTCTCGCTATCTAGTCCCAAAGCCGAGACAATTTTCTCGGCTTCATCTGCTGATGCGGTAGCTTGACGGTAAATAACCGCAGCAATCCAAACTTCGTCGCGCCCCAAAACTTTTTCCAAATCTGCAAAACTAATTCCCTTAGCTTTTTTAGCCGCCAAAAGCTTTTCTGTAATTCCTGAAATTGCCATTAAATATTCTCCCCTTCACTTCTGTGTCCGATGTGAAATATGTCTCACATTTTTGGAATTTTGTCAATACTAAATTGAGAAAAAAATCGAATTGATAGGTCGGAACTTCAGCCCAAGTTGGTCTCGTCAACCCCCACAACTCATACAATTTGAGATTTGAGATTTGAGATGTTAGATTGGCAATGACTTATGACTACCAGGGTTGGGAGCTAGTCAACAGTTGCATTATTTTTGCCAACTCGTATCACAACCGCTAAATCCTAAAATAACTCCTAACTGCCCAGGGGCAATGCTACAGTTGGCAGTATATGTAATAAAAGTTACACGCGCAAAGGCCTTCGGCATTCGGCAAACGGGTAAATTTTGATCGTGCTAGCCTGAAGCTCAATCCTCGCTCACGCAGCCAAAGCCCCTTTACCACTCAAAATCGGCAACTGACAAAAGTATGGAGATTCAGACCAAAGATTACACGATCCAGTACGATCGCGCTACGCAAACAGTCACCTGTAGCGGCTCGTTCCGACTCAGCCAGGTGGAAGAATACGCACCGATCGTCGATCTGCTCAACGAAGTGGCCGACTCCTGCCCAAACACGGTGACTCTAGACCTGCGAAAGCTAGAATTTTTAAATAGTTCTGGAATTAATATTGTCTCAAAATTTGTGATCAAAGTGCGCCAGCAAAAAAATATTCAAATGGCCATCAAAGGTTCTAAACAGATCCCCTGGCAGATAAAATCCCTGAAAAACTTGCAGCGGCTGATGCCTTCCTTGCACTTAGAATTGGAATAATATTGGAATAATAGCGAAAAAGGTAGACAGGAATCCCCGGCTAAGTCCGCGAACCAGGATCAGGGTGGCTGAAGTTAATCGGAATAAGTCATAGTTAAACAAGCACAAAACCCTAAAAAACTTCAGAACCGACTAAAAATTACCAATTTTCAATTGCTATGCAGGAAGAACCATCGACAGAACAGCTACTTTTCGACGTTCAGCGGCTGAGTGCGGAACTTGAAAACTTGAAGCGCGAAAAGGTTGACCTAGAAATTTTGCTGGAGACTACCACCGAACATTCAGATACGATGGAAGCTCACTTGCTGAGCAAAGCTCAGTTGGCGCTGCGTTCAAGCGAAGAGCAGTTTCGGGCGATCGCCTCGGCAACTCCCGTGCCCATATTAGTTTCTCGCCTCTGTGACGGCTTAATTCTGTATGCGAACGCTCAATTGGCTTCTCTGCTGAACATACCCCTAGAAAAATTGATCGGCTGCAGCACTCCCGACTTTTACTTCAACCCCGCCGATCGCCCAAAGGTACTTGAGGCACTTGCTAAAGAGGGATACCTCCAAAACTACGAAATCCACTGCAAAAAATCAGACGGCACAGCTTTCTGGGCGATGATCTCGGTTCAGTCGCTGGTGTTTAACGGCGAGCCGACAGCATTGTGCGCCTTGTACGACCTCACCCAGCGCAAGGAAGCAGAACAAACCCTCCAAGAGAGCGAAAAGCGGCTCCGCCGCCAGAGTTTGGCTTTGTTGCAGCTAGGTAGGCAGAGGACTCTCAACAGCGGTGCGCTGAATGTGGGAATTCGCGAAATTACCGAGGCTGCTGCCCGCACTTTGGATGTGGAAAAAGTCAGCGTCTGGCTTTACAACCACGGAAGATTTGGAACTCGCTACCCCAGCGATCCCCAGCTAAATTTTACGGAGAGAGTGCTCGCCCACAACCAAACAGAGGCACTCGATACAGAGGCCACGGCCTCAGAGCAACACGAGGGGGTTAATCATTCTAAGTTTAAAATGCCCAACCTCAAATTAGTTTGTCTCGACTTGTACGATCGCACCCAGGAGAATCATTTGAGCCGGGAGTCCATATCGGCAAGCGATTTAAATTTATCAATTTTAGATGTTGAAGGCGACGCACCGGGCGAAAATTTGCGATCGGAGAATGGTTTAGAACCTACGACACAGACTCAAAAATCTCTACAAACAAATTTGTCCCACGCATCTTCGCTAGCCGAACATTCCGCTGTGCTGCCAAATGCCAGCAAGCCCAATTCATCCATATTAAATGTAGCAATTAGGCTCGGTGGGCAGATCGTGGGCATCCTCTCTCTCGAACATATCGGTGCCCCCCGCCAATGGGCTCTGGAGGAACGCACCTTCGCCGATTCTTTGGCAAATTTGGTAGCGCTGGCGATCGAAGGATTTGAGCGCCAGCGGGCTCAGGAAGCCCTCTCCAAAGCCAAAGCGCAGCTAGAAATGACCGTCGATCAGCGCACCGCTCAACTCACCACCGCCAATAAACTGCTCCGCATCGAAATTGCCGAGCGCAAAAGAGCCGAAATAGCCTTGCAAGAAGCCTTACACAAAGCTGAAGCAGCTTCGAGAGCTAAAAGCACTTTTTTAGCCAATATGAGCCACGAGCTGCGGACACCGCTCAACGCGATTATCGGTTACAGCGAAATGCTACAAGAAGAAGCACGGGAATCGGGACTCGAAGAGATCATTCCCGATACCCAAAAAATTTATAGCGCCGGCAAACACTTGCTGACTTTAATTAACGATATTCTCGACCTTTCTAAGATAGAAGCCGGTCGCATGGAGCTTTATTTAGAAAAATTTGACCTCTGTAATTTAATAGAAGAAGTCGTTGCAACTTTGCACCCTTTGGTCGAAAAAAATCACAATCAATTGCAAGTTTCTTGCTCTGAGACTTTGGGAGTGATGTATGCAGATTTGACTAAAGTCCGGCAAATTCTGTTCAATTTGCTCTCGAATGCCCTGAAGTTTACCGAAGGTGGAACGGTGCTGTTAAGCGCGACTCGCGAACCAGCAGGTGACAGCGATTGGGTTTATTTGCAGGTATCTGATACGGGGATTGGAATGTCGGCAGAACAGCAGCAGGGTTTGTTTCAACCTTTTATTCAAGGGGACGCTTCGACTACTCGCAAGTACGGCGGCACTGGTTTAGGATTGGCCATTAGTCGCTTGTTTTGCCAGATGATGGGCGGCGATATCACTGTTGAGAGTGAGTTGGGTGTTGGCTCTACTTTTACTGTTCATTTAAAGGCAAAAGTTGATATTAGTTAGAAGCAAGTTGGGCAACTAGCAATGGGGAGCATCTCAATGAAAGCAGCCAAGCCCAAAATAGGAGTTAGGAGTCAGGAGTCAGGAGAAAAGAGCCTGAAGGAAGAAGTCAGGAGCCAGAAGAAGTGTTTTTACAAATATGAGCGGCTCCCTAGCAATGTAGGGGATTTAAGGGATTTAACGGGTGGGGGTTTTGCCAGTAATTATGTAGCGGATTTAAGGGATTTAACGGATGGCAAAAGATGGAATAATTCCCCGATTACCAATTCCTCCATTACCAATTACCAATTACCAATTACCCATTCCCTTTTTAATTGTGACACCGATCGCGATCGACCTCTGTTGTCGATCACACACTAGCATTGTTTTTCAGCCTAGAATACCTATATTATCTCAAAATTGTCCTGCAGGCCCGATCGGGCGCCTCGCTGCATTTACAAATCCCACCTCAATCTAATTAAAGGGGTGGGGGGTTGCTTCCAGAAAGCCAATTTGGTAAAAGTAATGCTATGGTCGCGAACCAGTAGAAGGCAAAATTTAACAGGAAATCAGGAAGTTTCAAAAGTCTCTGGACGCAGAAACACAATTCTGCTTTTTGCCTTCATACTGTTTCTACTGGCTATATAGCATTGCTGCTGAAAGCAATGCAGAATTTCTCAGAATCAAAGGAGTGCATCTACATGATTAAACCTTGCAGTCAACCGCTAAAAATAAATCCTTTTACTTGTTATCGCGATCCGGCGACAGGCAGGTGGACTACTGTAGTTACAACTGTTCAGAACCCTTGCGAAACAGACTCTAGTTTAAAAGCAGAAGCCGAAGCCGAAAACGAAGGTAAAGCAGAAACGATCCTTTCTGCTTCGCCTGCTGTCTCGGTGTCGAAAAAAGTCCTTTCTTTCTCCTTGCCTCCGTTTAAACACCGTGCCAAAAAATCTGCTGTTAGTGTCAGCAGGTAGCTATCGCAGGGGTCTAATCTAGTTTCCACGGTTAGTCCCCCACGATCGCCCCATAAAAAAACAAACTTATCCATAGCCTAAACTGCCAAAAAGCGATATACTGGCAGCAAAGTTTCTCATTCAATATTCGTGAAGTATTTGCTCGATCGCTGCCTCCACTTTGTATGGACAGACCGACCAATTCGCCAGCGGGGAACAGTCATCATTGCTATTCCCTTGATTTTTCTGTTTGCTTCGCTGCTAGCAATTGCCGGCCTCCGGGATAGTGCCATACAGATAAGAAAGCGATCGGATACTAATAGGGCATTACTTCAGGAAACTAACCGCATGATCACCCTGGTGGTGGATGCGGAAACGAGCGTTAGGGGTTATGGGTTGACAAAGCGCCGCGAATTTCTATCACCCTACTTAGAAGCAAAGAAGAGTTTGCCTCCGCTGCTGGCTAAACTCAAGGTTATGGTTCAAGAAAACAAACTGCAAGCTCAGCGATTTGAAGAAATTAAAAAAAGTACCGAACAGCATATAAATTTCTTGCAAAACACTTTGAATAAGCTGGACAGTTCGGAAATAAGGATGCAGTCGCCGGAAATAATTGAGGTGTTCACTCAAGGCAAATTGAGGAGGGAGAACCTGCGCGCAAAAATTAATGTGTTTGCTAATGCCGGCGAAGCCTACCAGAAAAGTCTAGATCGGCAATTAGGGGAGTTGGTAGATTTCATTAATTTTGTGCAAGTTGCGGGTTTACTTTCCGGCTGTTTGGGTGCAGGGGCTTCCTGGTATTTATTTGATAGTTTAGAGAAGGAATTGATGAAGCGGGAAGCTGGCTTGGAAGAAAGTAAAAGTCGCATTCAAGCTGTGGTAGACAATGCGGCTGACGGTATTATTACTTTGGATGCACAGGGAAATATTGAGTCTTTTAATAGGGCAGCAGAAAACATTTTTGGTCAGAAAGCCGATAGAATAAGGGGATCTAACCTGCGGCGGCTGATCGCTCAACCGCTGCCGCACAGCAGTGTGGGGGATTATTCGATCGAATATTTTGTGTTACATCCCGATACTACGCTGAAGACTTACCAGCAAGAAACAGTTGGAATGCGACACGACGGAACGAAGTTTCCGATGGAGTTGTCTGTCAGCGAAATGCGTCTGGCAAATCAACACTTGTTTATTGCGATTTGCCGCGATGCCAGAGGACGGAAAAAAGCCGAGGAAACTCTGCGAAAGCAAGCGCAAATGCTGGATTTGGCCAACGATACGATCGCGGTACTAGACTTGAATGGGGCAATTTCTTATTGGAATTTGGGGGCAAAGTGGCTCTACGGGTGGCGGAAGTCGCAAGCAATGGGAAAAAATATTCACCAGCTTCTACAAACAGAATGGGCCCAACCTTTTGAGGTAATTCAAAAAGTATTTTTCGAGAAGGGTTCTTGGCAAGGAGAACTGGTGCGAACCAAGAAAGACGGCACCAAAATAACGGTGGCCAGCCGGTGGACTTTGCAGTACGACGATCAAGATCAACCGGTTGCTATTTTGGAAATCAGCAACGATATTAGCGATCGCAAACGCTCAGAAATTGCTTTAGCCCAAAGCGCGCAGCGGTTTCGCGCTACTTTTGAGCAGGCGGCAGTCGGCATGGTTCAAGCGACTGTGGAAGGCAAGTTTCTGTTAGTCAATCAAAAACTTTGCGAAATTTTGGGCTACAGCCGGCAAGAATTGGTGGAGAAAAGATTTCAGGATATTACTTTGCCGGCAGATTTGGCAAGCGAACTGGAACTTTTGCGCCAATTGTTAGCAGGAGAAATTGAAAATTTCTCTCTGGAAAAGCGCTACATCCGCAAAGACGGAGAGTTGGTGTGGGCAAACTTGACGGTTTCGCTCCTGCGAGAACAAAATGGCACTCAATTTCTGATGAGTGTGGTAGAAGATATTAGGGAACGCAAACAAGCTGAGGAATCGCTGCGGTTGCGCGCTCAAGAATTGAGGTTGACGGCGCAAAATCTGGCTCAAACGACGAATGTTTTGAAAAAGCGGAATCAAGAATTAGACCAGTTTGCTTATGTAGTTTCTCACGATTTGAAAGCGCCGCTCAGGGCGATCGCAAATCTCAGCAGTTGGATAGAAGAAGACCTCAGCGAGTCAATGACAGAGGATACTCTGCACCAAATGAACCTGCTGCGCGGCAGAGTTCACAGAATGGAAGCTTTGATTGAAGGACTGCTGCAATATTCCCGTGTCGGACGCATTAAAGTAGCTTTAGAAAGGGTAAAAGTTGATAATTTATTAGCAGAAATTATTGATTCTTTGGCGCCGCCGTCGGGATTTGAGGTGAAAGTTGAACCGGGAATGCCAACTTTTGTGACAGAAAGATTGCTGTTGCAGCAGGTTTTTTCTAATTTAATTAGCAACGCAATTAAGCACAACCGAGCTGAATCTGGTCATGTAAAAATATCGGTTAAAGAGTTAGATGATTTTTACGAGTTTTCTGTAGAGGATGACGGGCCGGGGATTGCTCCTCAATATCACGATAAAGTTTTTGTGATTTTTCAGACCTTGGAAGCTCGCGATAAAGTTGAAAATACTGGGATAGGTTTGTCGCTGGTGAAAAAAATTGTGGAAGGTCAAGGGGGCAGTATTTCCCTAGAATCTGCTGAAGGTGAGGGAGCAACTTTTCGGTTTACTTGGCCGAAGCAACCTATTAGCCAAGACGGAAAATAAAACAACTCTAAAGGTATAGCACTCCTAAATGATTCGTGTAATTCTTGTAGGGGCAAAACCCACGCCCGGTTGCCCCGCCTTGACTGGGGTAGGCACGGGGAGTAGGGGTAGCACTACCCCTACATATTTTTACAAATGATTTAGGATTGCTATAGGATGTTTACGGAACACCGCGCTCAAAAGAGTAAATGTAGGGTGCACACGGACTACGGAGAACCCGATAGCGAGTGTTTAAACGGCATCACAACGGATTTCGATGATAAATCCATCGGGATCGTAAAAGTAAATGCCGCGTCCTGTAGCGCGAGTGACGGGGCCGCTATCGATCGCAATTTGATTTGACTTTAGCACTTCCAGAGCGCGATCGAACAAATCCGGCTCGATATCGAAGGCTAAGTGGTTGGCGCGGGTAAAAGCTTTCTCCGGGTCTGGGTTTGGCGGTTCCAAGTCGGGCTGCCAAAATAAGTCAATAACAGTGCCGTCTGGGGTAACGAAATTAGCGACTTTACCAGCGGCTACCATTTCTGTTAAAGTTGCGGGAATTTCTGCACCTGTTAGTTCGTGCAGGCCGAGAATTGTACCGTAGAAGTGGCGGGAAGCTGTCATATCGCGCACGTTTAAAGCGATATGATGAACGCGGCGCAAATTCCCCGGCGCGAGGGCAATTTTGACGTTGTTTTCGGTAGTTTGCATGATTGTCAATTGCGAATGTTAAAATTGAAAGCAGTTTGATTTATTCAGATGGTGTCCTGTAAAATAAGCATTTTAAGTTGGTAGTCAGGACTTCATCGGGGCCCCGAAACCGGGTTTTTTACCTTGGGTGCGGTCTACAACGTCTCTTTTCGTAAAAAAACCCGGTTTCTCAACAATTGTGAGGATCGCGAATTAAATAACTTACAATTTTAATTGTTATTGTGGGATGGGCGTCTCGCCCGTCCAAAAAGGACGGGCGGGACGCCCATCCCACAAACTTGTGGAAGTTATTTAATTCCATTCCTGAGTAAGTCCTACTATTGTTATTTTTCTTTAGGAAACGATGCCATGCCTACAAATAGCATGGCCAGACCACCTGCCAGAATTGCGAAGGCAAGTAAACCTACCACTAAATCTAATCCCGATGTATTTTCCATTAAATTAAACCGTTCTCCAATTAAATACAATCATCGGTATTCGTTCAGGGTTGAGTGCTTGCAAACAATGGGGAAGAGCAGAAAAAAAATAGCTTTCAACTTATTAGAAAAAAAGCCTATTAATTTCTTCCCTCTTCCCTAAACATCCATCCGTTAAATCCGTTAAATCCTGTACACTGCTTAGTTGCCGAACTTTTTATTTAGCCAATTCTCGATCGATAGCAGCGATTAGTTCTGGTGAATCGGGGCCAACACTGCTGCGGAATCTGGCAACCACTTCACCCTGTTTGCTAACTAAGAATTTCTCAAAATTCCACGCAACCTCACCCTTGGGATCGACTGCACTCGTAAGCTTAGCGTATAGCGGGTGCTGCTGAGTGCCTTTAGCGCGTACTTTGTCAAATAATTCAAAGGTGACGCCGTATTTGGTAGTACAGAAATTGACGATTTCTGGATTACTTCCGGGTTCTTGACCTCCGAAGTCGTTGCAGGGAAATCCTAAAACACGGAGTCCAGCCGCGCTGTACTTCTTGCTTAATTCTTCGAGTCCTTTGTATTGAGGTGTATAGCCACATTTGGAAGCTACATTAACTATCAAGAGTACCTGGCCAGCGTACTCTCCTAGCTGCTTGTCTTCGCCTGCGATCGTTTTTACTTTAATGTCGGAGATTGTGCTGGGCATTTTCAAATACTTTTAAATTTGACCACCACAATTTTACCGCAAGTCGGTACAATTTTGTCTAGAGGTCGATCGCTAAAAATTTAAATATCCCGGTCGGGGCGGGTTTACGCATCTCCGGCTTATATTATAGATATTGGTGAACCCGCCCCTACCAAAATTACGGTTAATTTACCGAACACGATCTTAGTAGATGGCGGTGAACTTTCTCCCCAGCACGAGTCGCCACAGTCCCCTGTTAGATTTAAGTTTCTCGCTAATAGCTAAAATCTACACGGAAAAGGACGAATATTTTAACTCTCTGAGTGGTGTTCCGTCATCCATTTTTGGTAAGTATCCTCAAGTTGCTTGTCTTCCAGAACGAGTTCTAGGCGGACTTTGACGCAACCGTGACGGGGTTGAGAGGCGATCGAATTTAAGATTTTGCTAGCTTTCTGCACAGAGGTAAATTCCGCCTTAACTGTCGGTTCTTGGCGATCGGTCTTAATCTCGGTCAAATCTATACCGGTGATGTTTCCCTGGCCTAAATCTATTTCTGCCAACACCTTCGGATCGTCGCCGACTTGTTCGACAATCAGCTTTTCCCACTGGATGGGTACTTGTACCATCCGAGTTTCAATTTCTTTACGCACTATGACTTCGCCGACTTTGCGCTTGCTGCGATTGATCACCAATCGTTCTTCTAGCAGGCGAATTACTTCTTGATCGACAATATCGAAGTTTTCCTCATCCTGATCTGTCTCCAAATCTGCATTTGTGAGATCGGCATCTGTTAGATTTGACATAACTTTTGAGGGATTTGTTGACTCACTGTTGCTAAATTCACTATCCGGTTCAGAGGCATTTTCTAAATACGGATGCCCGCCATTTGCCGAAACTACCGGGAGCAGATCGACTTGCTCCGAATTAATAGTTACAAACAGCGCTTTTTGGTGATAATCGACTTTTTTGAGCAGCTTAACACTTAATAAAAAAATGCGGGGATTGTCGCTACCTAGCCCGGCAACCACAAAGTTTAACTGACCGTTAGCATCAAAATAGACATCTTTAACTTTGCCTACTAAGTGACCTTGGTTGTCTTTGACGGTAAAACTTTTTAGCTTAGTTCTGACCTTTTCAGGCACCCGGTTGAGACGGGTTATTGATTTGGCAGTTGCTATCTTTTCTGCTGATGCTTGACCGTTCATTTTTTAAACTTTCCTGCTTAGGGATTTTTATTATGAATTGGTAAGGGGAAATTGGTAAAGGCGGGGAAAGTGCATAAACCTTGCCAAAACTAGACAAGTTTTGTACCCCCCCGCCCCTCACATAGGAATTGCGCGATCGCTACCAATTCAATCAAACCTGCGCGGTGACAGAATTATGTCATTAAGGCGCAATTCCTATGCAATACCTGTTGCGGTTGGTTTATATCTTTGGATTTTTATTATCTACAACCGCAGTTCCATCAGTCTTAACGTCTAATTCTTCACGACGCAAGGTTTCTTCGCCCTCAACCGTGCTGCGAACAACTTCTTTTCTGACGTTGACTTCTTCCCGGACGAAAGCTTCCTTGTGAATGTCGGCCGTTTCTTCGTAGACTTCCATGCGTGCAACTTCCCCTGATTGGAAGTCAGCCTCACCGACTGAAACTACTCGACCCGCTTCTACCGGGGTTACTCGATCGATTACAACTCGTTCTTTTTCAATGGGTACTGAAGCTCGCGCTGTTTCAGTTTCCACGCGCTTGCCAACTGCTACTTCGCCTGTTTTTGCGCGGTGTTTGTTGGCAATCAAGCGTTCTTCATAAAGCTTGAGATTTTGGTGCTGCTGTTCGTTGGTTTCGTAGAGGGGGCGGTCGATATCGTAGCTGTAGCTGCCGCGATCGTAGCTAGCAGGAGTGGCAGTGCTTGCAGCGGCAGTTCCTTGATTGCGGTAGACGCCTCTTACCTGTTCTTCGCGATCGTAATCTACTGCTTCTAAATCATTGTAAGCCGGCAATTGTTCTGCTTGAGCTTTGCTGCGAAGGCCTGTTGCGTAGACCCGATGGGCTCCGTAGTCGAAGCGAGCCGAACCGATTGGCAACAATACTTTTTTGCCAAAAATCCAAATACCGGTGTCAATTACCAGATAGCGGAAACGGCCAGTGTCATCAACCAAAGCGTCATAAACGGTGCCTACTTTTTCATCAGAGTCGCCAGCGTAAACATCAAATCCCTTGATGTCGTCTCCCGCAAAGATTTCTTCCTGATAATTCGGATAAAATTCTGCTAATTTTTGAAGGGCCATGTGTTTTTTCCTCTTTGCTCTACTTAAATTAATAGTAGAAATTAATTCGCTAACTTCCCTCTCCCTAAAGTCAGAAGTGTATAATTTAGGTGGTTTAATACTATAGGAATACTACGGCATCTCTTTTTCTGTGCTAGCGCGCTCAGCTATTTTAAATATTGTAAAACCCTACAATCGTCAATCTTATAACAAGTATTAAAACTCAAAGCCAACCGTAGGGACACAGCAATGCCGTGTCCTACTCCCCCTGCTGCATACTCCTTTTCTTTTGCGGTGTGCCTACTGTTAATAATTGTTAAGTAGGTGGTTAAAAATCAACATTACATAGTAAGACCCAAATATCAAAGCCCCTCATCTTGCAGGAGAGGGCAGAGCTGTTTTATTCTCAGGGAAATCATCGTTTTGTAGGGGTAGCGCCCCCGTGCCTACCCCCTCCACGGATGAAGGGAAATCATCGTTTTGTAGGGGTAGCGCCCCCGTGCCTACCCCCTCCACGGATGAGGGAATCCGTGTTTCAAATATCGGGGCAACCACGGGGGGTTTGCCCCTACGGATAATCAAACCGCCCTGCAGGAGAGGGGCTTGCGGAAAGCTAGAAATTTTCAGTTCAGAGTTGATTGAATTGAGTTCTGATAGCTTCTATCCGTTTGCGGTTAACTCCCAAATCCGACTCTCCCAGACGCGAAGCCGATCGCACATGGATCACTTTCGCCCCATCATCTACCAAAAATTCAACGTCATCAACAAACCCCATCAAAGCACTGGTGAACTCCGCATAGAGGTAATTATCAGTTGCCGTGATTATTTTAGTTTTTCCATAGGAGTCGATCGCGCCTTTGAGCTTTACCATCGCTTCACTCTGGGACGAAGTGTATGCCAAAGGCTCAATTTTGTGTTCGGCATCTTGACTGAAGCTGCTGACGCAGTTGGGGGAACTCGGGCACGCTGCGAGTTTTCCTGACACAATGCCGATATTGGCAGGTCTTTTTCCAGCAAACATGGTTTTTTCTCCTGGTATAGCGATAAAAGTAGCGATCGACAGTACCGCTACTGCTAGCAGTGATATTAAAATAACCAGGACTCTTTTCAATGCTGTCGGCGATTTTGTTTCAACTGTTTGCAAAGGATTAGCCCTCCAGAAAGTGCAAATTAAATCTAATTTTAATATTAATTGAAATTGACCTCGAAAAATCACAAAGATTTACTTTTTTCTTCAATTAACCAGTAAGTCAGCATTCTTCCTTTACCTTTAATGGGGATATAGCCTCGTTCTTCCAAAACAAACTGCTCTTTCAAACGCTCGTAAGTGGGCGCCGTCACTTGAATTTTACCAGGCAATCCATTCGACTCCATGCGTGAAGCAACATTAACAGTATCCCCCCACAAATCATAGCTAAATTTGCTAATACCAATAATTCCCGCCACCACCGAACCGCTGTGAATTCCGATCCGCAATTGAAAACTTTCTCCCATTTTGGCATTAAACCTCCTCAAAGCTGCCTGCATCTCCAAAGCTAAAAGTGCGATCGCCTCCGAGTGATCCTCCTGCGGCGTCGGCAAACCCCCAACCACCATGTAAGCATCCCCAATAGTCTTAATCTTTTCCAACCCGTGCAACTCAGACAACCTATCAAACTCCGAGAAAATCCCGTTCAAAATTTCCACTAACTGCGTCGGAGTTTTGTGAGCCGAAAACTCTGTAAAACCCACCAAATCAGCAAACAATACGCTCACATCATCAAAATGATCTGCTATCAACTTTCGCTCTTTTTGCAAGCGATCTGCAATAGGTTTCGGTAAAATATTCAGCAGCAATTTCTCTGTTTGTCCTTGCTGCACTTTCAGCGCAGCTTCAGCTTGTTTTCGCTGAATCAACGAACCAAGCTGCGTAGCAACGGCGCTCACTAATTCCAACAAGCGCGGCTGACATTTCAGGACTTTTTCGCGATAAAAAATCAAAATAGCTAACACTTGATTGTCCGCCACAATTGGCACCCCAAAAGCCGCTTTCAATCCCACATTCCGCGCAATTTCCGCTCGTAAAAAAACTTGTTCCGGTGCAGTAGAAACATCCTCGATCCATTCAGACTGCTGCGACTGCCAAATCCTACCAGGGAGTCCCACACCGGGAGCAAAAGTCAACTGCCAACTTGTTTGTCGGAATTGGGCAAAACTCAAGTCACTGACGTACCTGCCTGTAGCGCAATTTAAAAAGCCCTCACTGCAAGGAATCCAAGCTTCGCCCAGATTCCATTCAATAGTTTGGCAAATTAAACCTAAAATCACATCTATAGCCGACTCAAAATCCTCAGATTTGCTAATAGCTTGAGTCGCCTGCAGCAGCAATCTCGTTTCCATTTCAACCTGGCGGCGTTCTGCGATTTCCTGGTGTAACTGGACATTTTGAGCGGTCAATTTTTGATTTTTTTCTTGCAATTGGATTTGCAATGAACGCACAGTAAGTTGATTGCTCACTCGCGCCAATACTTCTTTCACCTGAAAAGGCTTTGTGATATAATCTGCTCCGCCCACTTCAAAAGCTTTTGCTTTATTTATTCCTTCTTCTAGGGCGCTGAGAAAAATGATGGGGATTTCCCTAAATTGCGATGCTTTTAATTTTTTACATAGTTCGTAGCCGTCAATATCCGGCATCATAATATCGAGTAAAATTAAATCGGGTGCGCTAGATTGAATAGCATCTAACGCCGCAAAACCATTAGTAACAGGTCGAACTTTATAGCCAGTTTTTTGCAAAATTCTAATCAACAAACGCAGATTATCTGGCGTATCGTCAACTACTAAAATATCGGCTTGATAGTTTTCAGTTTGTTCCGCCTTCATCTGCATGATCTGATTCCTCCGCCTCGGCAATTAAATTGAGAATTTTCTGGTAATCAAAATTATCGAGATGACCCTGGAGAATTTCCGCCAATTCAGG
The DNA here is from genome assembly GCF_036705405.1 of Microcoleus sp. B13-B6. Lineage (NCBI taxonomy): Bacteria > Bacillati > Cyanobacteriota > Cyanophyceae > Oscillatoriales > Microcoleaceae > Microcoleus > Microcoleus sp. B13-B6. Next base: position 8,773 of record NZ_JAUBUJ010000044.1, on the reverse strand, counting down.
ATGAGGCTCCCTTATTTCGTCGATTGTCCTGACAATTAAGTCAAAATCAGCACTGCGGATTACCTGCTTCATGTTGTCTATCCATTCTGCAGGAAGTCTAGGTAAATAAGCAAGCGCAGCATTAGGGAGCGAGTCCGATAAATTATTTCGATCGCCTATTGAGATCAAGTCCGTTGAGTTAGAGTAGACATACTTCACCCCCAAATGTTTGGTGAGGGTATCAAATATATCTGTTTTGCGGAAAGGTTTGCTAATAAAATCGTCGCAGCCGACCAATAAAGCAAACGCTTGCCTTCCTTCAATTGTACTAGCTGTCAAAGCAATAATCTTTGGAATCGGGGAGTCGGGATGGGAAATATTCATTTCGCCCTTTCCTTGCTGCTCTTGCTCTCTCTGCTTGATTCTGGCCTTAATTTGTTTAGTAGCTTCGTAGCCGTCCATCACTGGCATTCGCACATCCATCAAAATTAAGTGCGGATGCCAATTTTCCCACATTTCTATGGCTTCCTGGCCGTTGGTGGCTTGTTCAACCCCGAAACCTAAAGGAGAAAGCATTTTGACTAAAAGTTGGCGGTTGTCTTCGCGATCGTCCACAATTAAAATCCGGTAGCACGGTTGATTGGGTTCCAACCCAGTAACTTCGCGCTTAAGTTGCGGATCAGGAATATCGGCAGCATAAACCGCACCGACAGGAATTTCAAATTTAAAAGTCGTGCCGAGTTCCAGTTGACTTTCTACGACAATTTCTCCTCCCATCAGGCGGACAAATTGACGGCTGAGCTTCAATCCTAAACCCGTGCCTTTCTGAATTTTTTGACCGGAAGCGGTTTGCACAAAAGCCTTAAAAATATCGCCCAATTCTTCGGGAGCAATGCCAACTCCTGTATCTTCAATTTCAAAGAGAAGGAAAAAATCCGGCACTGTTGAATCATCAGCCTCATCGCTCCATTCAACCTGTACAAACTCACTGCTAGTTCTCGAAAAATCCCGAATAGTTCTTGTGGTATCAAAGCAAGCTGTGGGACTCTCCAATAAATCCAGAAATCCCGATCTTTCTAACTTTATAACTCTTAAGATGATGTCGCCTGTTTGCGTAAACTTAATCGCATTACTCAGAAGATTAATCAGCACTTGGCGCAGTTTAATATCATCGGTACGCACGTACTGAGGAACGTCAGCATCGCGCTGGAAATGCAACTGCAATTCTTCATTATGTACCCGCAGTTGAAACATATCTTGCAAATCGTCAAGCAAGCGGTAGAGGTCGAAATTTTTCGGGTTGAGTGTCATCCGCCCCGCTTCGATTTTTGACAAATCTAAGACTTCATTGATCAAGGTGAGCAAGTGTTCGCCACTACGGCGAATAATTCTCATATTTTCTCGGTTTTCGACAGTAAGATCCGGGCTGGGTTCCATGATTTGTGCAAAGCCGAGTATAGAATTGAGAGGGGTGCGTAACTCGTGGCTCATATTGGCAATAAACGTGCTTTTAGCTTTGTTTGCTGCTTCAGCAGCTAAGGCGGCTTGTTGCAGTTGTTCTGTGCGTTCGTCAATTTGGGCTTCTAAGGTGTGGTGGTAATCTGCTAGTATTTTTTCGGCTTGTTTGCGATCGCTAATATCTTGAAAAGCTGCGATCGCATAAACAATATTTCCGCTAGCGTCAAAAATCGGCGTGGTATTGATCTCGATCGCAATTCTTTTGCCATCTTGACGGATTTCTACATCGTCAACCTTAACAGATTCTCCTTTGAGAGCCCGCAAAATTGGCAGATTATCCGGCGGGTAAAGCTCATCAGTATTGGCAACATAAAGTTGATAAGTGGCAGCTAATTGTTCCGCAGTGCTTTCCGGGATAGTGTCTGCACCCAGCAAATCCCGCGCTGCCTGGTTGAAATAGGCGATCGAGCCATCGGGATGATAAACAGATACCCCCACTGGCAAAGCTTCTAAAAATTGACTCAGGCGGCTTTCACTCGCCGACAGGGCCTCATTTACTAGCTTTAACTCCTCGTTTACTTCTTGGCGCTTATGAATTTCATCTGTTAACTTTTGATCTTGCAAATAACTGTGAACTGCTTCTACAACCGTTAATTTCAAGTCTTCATTTTGCCAAGGTTTAGGAATATAACGGTACAATTTCGCATACTTAATAGCATTACTAAGGGCTTCCAAATCTGCTTGCCCAGTTAGCATAATAGTCAGCGTCTCCGGCGAGCTTTCGTGAATTCTTCTGAGCAGTTCATCCCCTTTAATATCCGGCATGATATAATCGGAAAGCACCAAAGCAATCTCGTATTCATCTGCCTGCAAATCTGCCAGCAACTCTAAAGCATCAGCCCCCCCTTCAGCGGTTTCAATTATACACCGATCGCCGATCGCCTTTTTCAGTTCAATCTTTAAACTGTTCAAAACGTCAGGTTCATCATCAATACAAACAATCACAGGTTTTTTCATAACTTAGCCAGCCCAGATTTTATAGTCTCTATTAAGTCTTTGCTTTGCCAGGGTTTGTACAAACAACAGTATAAATCTGCTTCTTCTACTGCCCGCTGAACTGCCGCTGCATCCGCTTGACCCGTCAACATCACCTTAATAATTTTAGGATATTTTTGGTGAACTTTAATTAAAAGTTCGTCACCTTTAATTCCCGGCATCAGCCAATCAGAAACAACCACAATCACCTGAGCTTCTTCTTGAAACTCCTCAAGTAGATCTAAAGCTTCATCACCACTTTCAGCTAATTCATAAAAGTAATCATTCTTAAATTCATTTTTTAGCTGGATCTTGAGAGTATTCAAGATATCTGGTTCATCATCAACGCAAAGAATTATAGGCTTATTCATCTTTTGCTCTCTGCTTAAATTTTAGTAGGTTTACCGACATGACTTGCTTTTACGTTATAGATTTCGGGCAAAGATGCAGGATATCTGTCCCCTATCTTATTTTAATAGGACTTCCGAAGATAAACCCGGTTTCTCCTAATAAATCTTGTATTTGTCAACGAGACAGCAACGAGTGTCAATCGATTTTAGATTTTAGATTTTAGATTAAAGAATTGAAGCATTGACCCCACGGATAAATTCGGGCGTTTGTTTATCGGATACAGGTTTTTTATTTCTGGACGGATGAATCCGGGGGCTTGCATCCTGGATGCTTTCCGTCAGAGGGAATCAGCCTCCTGCAGGTAAGTTTTGTTTAATAAATTGGCAGCGAGACTGTAAAAGTTGTCTGCCCCGGTACAGAATCTACAGCAATTGTGCCTTCGTGTTTTTCCACAATTTTTCTCACAATATCCAATCCCAAACCGCTACCTTCGCCCGCCGATTTAGTCGTAAAAAATGGCTGAAAAATTTTGGGAATAACTTCTGAGGGAATACCTTTACCGTTATCAGTAAACTTGAGTAAAATATTTGCTTCTTGCTGCCGAGTTTCAATCGTCAAAATACCTTTATAATCCATTGCTTGCAGGGCATTATGAACGAGATTCGTCCAAACTTGATTTAAGTCATCGGGATAGCACATAATTTGGGGTAAATCTCCATAATTTTTAACTACTTCTATACCGTGTTTCAGTTGATTTTGATAAAGAGTTAACACCGTTTCAATGCCATCGTGCAAGTTCGCCTGGACTTTTTCTGGTTGGCTATCAAAATGAGCGTAAGTTTTTAATGCAAATACAACTTTCCCAGACTTCGCTGTCGCTCTTTGGATCAGGCTAATACTTTTTTTAAAGCTCGCAAACTGGTAGGCACTATTTAAAACTACTTCGCAATCCGGCGATTTAAAAAGCGGCAAGAACTCTTTGATGTTTTCGTAGATTTCCATGTCAACTAAAGTATCCGCAATTTCATCAGATTTTTCAACCGATTCTGCCATCAAATCCCCCCTCAACTGCTGCTTAAATTTCCGCTTCTCTCTGCTTGTGAATAAAACTTCTTGATGGGTGGCTCTGTACAGTAAAGCTAAAAAATAAGCTTTGCTTTCCTCAGAAAGTTCTTGATAAATTTGAAGAAATTTTTCTAAAAACTCGTCGGAAAAATTAGATATATTATTAACAGAAGAACCTATAATGCCCAGGGGGGTATTGATTTCGTGGGCAATGCCGGCAATCAGTTGTCCCAGGGCTGCCATTTTTTCCGATTGGATCAAATGCTCTTGGGTGGCTTGCAGTTGGTGGATGGCCGTTGCTAAATCTTGATTTTTTTCTTGCAAAGTTTGTTGCAGTGAACAAATTTTTAAATGAGTTTCTATCCGGGCTAAAACTTCTTCAACCTGAAACGGTTTAGTAATAAAGTCAACTCCGCCAACTCCAAAAGCTTTAACTTTATCCAGCACGTCATTGATCGCACTAATAAAAATAACAGGAATGTCTTTTGTAATTTCAGAAGCTTTGAGTTGCTGGCAAACTTGATAGCCGTCCATTTCCGGCATCATAATATCCAGCAGCACTAGATCCGGGGGTATTTTTTGAGCCGCAGACAATGCTAGCTTGCCATTGGGTACCGGGCGAACTTGATAGCCTTTTTCGCTCAAAATTCCTGCCAGCAGCCGCAGGTTTTCTGGCGTATCGTCCACTACTAAAATATTAGCTCGATTGGTTTTAGGGGAAGTTGAAGTCATCGGGTATTTACTGTTTGTCGCTGAGTTCGATTATGTTCAAAATTCTGTCATATTCAAAATTATTAATGCAATCTTGAAGCTTGCCCGCAAGAGAGGGATTGACAGTGCCGATTTGTGCGATCGAAGTGGCGATCGCCTCCATGTCCACACTCAAAATACTTTGCTTGAATAGGGCCATCCAGTCTGGAGAAAGAGAAGCGAAAGCCTGCGGTGTCAGCACCTCCTGACTTGACTCCTCTACACCTCCGGCACTTACTGCGGTTGGATCTTCATAAATATAGCGTACTCCTAAATGTTTTCCCATTGCCACAAAGATATCCTCCTCGCGGAACGGTTTCCGCATAAAATCATCGCAACCCGCCGAAAGAATCACCGCCCGTTCTTCCTCCAAAACGCTAGCAGTTAGGGCCACAATCGCCGTTGCTTGCCCGCCAGTTGTAGTTTTAATCTGTTTCGTTGCCTCATAGCCGTCCATCACAGGCATTCTCATGTCCATCCAAATCAGATGCGGTTCCCACTCCATAAAAATATCAACCGCTTCTTTACCGTTATTCGCTTCTCTCAACTCAAATCCGAGTGGACTGAGAAGTTTTACCAACAGTTGGCGGTTCAAAGGTTTGTCGTCCACAATTAGCAAGCGATAACTCGGCTGATTCGGTTCGAGGGCAACAACTCGGCGTTGAGTTTTTTTGCTTTCAATATCACTAGCTTCAACCAGATGAACTTGAATGTCAAACTGAAATACTGCACCCTTTCCGATCTCGCTGCTAACAGTAATTTCACCTCCCATTAATTGCACGAACTGGCGGCTAATAGCTAAACCTAAACCCGTTCCTTCCTGAGAATCTTTACCTGTTTTCGTCTGCACGAATGCTTCAAACAACTGATGGATTTCCTCAGCAGCAATGCCTGCACCAGTATCTTGAACTTCAAAATGCAGCCAGTAGCGGCCCGGCAATTGGTCAGTGCTGTTTTTATGTATATTCCGTTTTCCTCCTTTGACTTGCATCGACACTCCCCCTTCTGAAGTAAATTTAATTGCATTATTGAGCAAATTAATTAAAACTTGGCGCAATTTAACTTCATCAGTACAAATGTAATGGGGAACTTCTGCGTCTCTGTCGAAGATTAATTGCAAACCTTTTTGCTCAGCTTTGAGAGCAAACATATCTTCTAAATCGTCTATGACTTGGTACAAATCGAAGCTTTTTTCATTAATCGTCGTGCGTCCTGCTTCGATTTTTGACAAGTCTAAAACTTGGTTAATTAAAGCCAGTAAATGTTCCCCACTCCGCAGGATAATTGCAACATCTTCTTGATTTTCCTGAGACAACGTTTTACTGCGGATCATGACTTGAGCAAAGCCGATGACCGCGTTCAGGGGCGATCGTAATTCGTGGCTCATATTGGCGAGAAAGGTACTCTTCGCTTTGTTTGCCGCTTCGGCCGCTTCTTTCGCCTGCTGCAGTTTGATTTCCGCTTGTTTGTTATCAGTAATATCTTTAATAAAACCTTCGTAGTAAAGTAGATTTCCTGCTTCATCGCAGGCAGCGCGACAATTTTCCGAAATCCAGATTATACTGCCATCTTTGCGGGAAATTTCCGATTCAAAGTTTGATAGTATCCCGTACTCGTTCATCAGCGCTGCAAATTCTTCGCGACGGTTGGGTTTCACGTAAAGCTGGTTATGGAAATTCGGCTGTGCTGCTATTAATTCTGCAGGCGAGTCGTAACCGTAGATGTTAGCTAAAGCGGGGTTAGCGCTGATATATTTCCCGTCAATAGCAGTTTGAAAAATTCCATTCAAAGCATTTTCATAAATGTTGCGGTACTTTTCTTCTGCTTCCCGGAGGGCAGTTTCTGCTTTTTGGCGCTCGGTAATATCGCTAGAAATCGACAAGAAACAAGCTTCTCCGTCAATATCGATGGTTTCTATCGACAGCAGTGCCGTTCTTTCTGTACCACTTTTATTGCGAAACCTCAGCTCATAGTTGTGAAGAGCCGTCTTATTCTTTAACATTTGAATCATGCGATCGCGCTCTCCCAAACTCGCCCAGAAATTGAGTTCAACCGCTGTTTTTCCAATAATTTCTTCGTGACTGTAACCCATCATTCGACAAAAGCTCTCATTGGCTTCTATGTGGCGACCATCGCTAATTCTAGTCAGGGTAATCGCATTAGGACTTAAACGAAAAGCTTTAGAAAACTTTTCTTTTGCCTTGGCAAGATCGGCGGTACGTTCTGCAACTTGCACTGCTAAATTGTCGTTGTATTCCTTTAATACTTTCTCCGCTAGTTTGCGTTCTGTAATATCTTGAAAAGCGCACATCGCGTAGATAATATTTCCTTGAGCGTCATAAATAGGAGTTCCCCAAACTTGCAGGGGAACAGTTTTGTCAGTCGAGGAGATTTCAATATCATCAACAGTTACACTTTTACCCTGCAAAGCATTTAAAATTGGGTCGCGTTCCGCCGGATAAATTTCCTGAGTACCCGCTAAATAAACTCGGTAGGATTGACGTAAACTTTCGGAATTTGTTGGTACAATTCCTTGAGATAAAAGTTGCTCTCCGGTAGGATTAATGTAGTAAGGTTGACCGTTGGGATCTGCAATAAAAATCCCTAGCGGTACTGCATTGAAAAATTGTTTTACTCGGTTTTCGCTTTCCGAGAGAGAAGTAAATGAATGCTGCAATTGCTCGGCCATGCTGTTAAAAGCAGTGGCAAGTTCTCCGAGTTCATCTTCGCGATTCAGAGTGAGTTTTGTATCCCATTCATTCCGGGCCAAAGCTTTCGCCGCCGCATTTAATCTTAAAATCGGCTGAACAACCCATTTAGCAGTAAGAATCCCCAGGATTGTCGCCCCCATCAATGCTGCAAGCGACAGTAAAAAAGTCGTGCGCGTGTTGAGGTTAATTTGCTCCATAAAGTCAGACTCTGGTACAACTACTACAATCAGCCAATCCAACCCTCGATCGTCTTTAAAAGGAGCTACCTGAATAAAATTTCGCTGGCCATCAACATCAAAAGTAAGTTGTTGAGAATTATTAATTTTAGCTAAGCTATCGTAGGATTTCTCTAAATGTTGTGCAGTTTGGCGAATTACCGGATTCTCGCTTTCTGAAGCTTTAATACGTCTGGTTTCTTTACCTTCCACCACGAATTCTGGACTCGAGGTTGAAGTAGCAATTAACATCCCCGATCGCTCCATCACAAAAGTTTGCCCCGACTTGCCAATTTTGAGGCTGACGAGAAATTCTTTGATTCGGGAAAAGAGCAAATCGCTACCAGCTACTCCTAACAATTTGCCAGCGTCGTCGTAGATAGGCAAAGCAGCAGTAATTGCCAGTTCCCTCGTCAAAAAATCCGTATAAATTGGAGTCCAAATAGGTTTTTTGCTCGCAGCGGCAGCTATGTACCAAGGGCGAGTTCGCGGGTCGTAAATATTGGGTGAAATTTGCACTAATTGAACGCGGTTTCCCTGAGAGTCCGCAGTATATCGAGCTAACTTATTGCCAGTAGAGCTGTCAGCAGCCGATATCAAAATCCCATTTTTAGTGCGGATTGCTCCAGAGTGTTCTCCATTTTCTTTGCCTGTGTAAATGATGCTGATAGAATCAAAATATTGAATTTGTTCGAGAAAATGATGTTCGAGTTTTTGCTTTTCTTCTAGGTTCAACTGCCCCAATTTTATGCCTTGAACGTTCAGGTGATTGACAATGTGGGGAATTGACATATAATTTTCCATGCGGTCTTTGATGCGATCGCTAATTTCTTCTCGCAACTGAGCGGCAACATCGTTGACTGCCCGCTGACCGTTTTGGAAAGATAGCCAACCTACAACTCCAACCGTACCGACAATTTGCACTAAAAAAGGAACCACGAGCACCGTTTGTAATGGAACTTTGCCGATAATTTTTGTAACCAAACGATTGAGGGGTTTAGGAAACATATTCGTCCTAAAAGTAATTTAAATTGGTAGTTGAAATTAGTAGATTTTATAATCTTAGAGGGAGAGACCAGCGAGTCATATCAAATCCGGTTAATCATATCACTTCCGGTTGCACTCATACATGATTGTTGACTGTTGACTGTTGACTGTTGACTGTTGACTGTTGACTGTTGACTGTTGACTGTTGACTGTTGACTGTTG
>NZ_JAUBUJ010000043.1:58999-64663 GCF_036705405.1 Microcoleus sp. B13-B6 | reverse complement strand
CCGTCCAAAAAGGACGGGCGGGACGCCCATCCCACAATAACAATTAAAATTGTAAGTTATTTAATTCGCGATCCTAAATTTTACGCTTCCTGAGCCGAGCCATTAGGACAGTCAAGTTTGATAAAATTATTGTGTGGTGCGCGCGAAAACCCGCCCAAAAATAAAATTTAGAGGCCCAACAGCTTAAGTATATCGACTTAATTCAACCACTCCTGACGCAAAAAATAAATAGTTTTATGCGCTATGGGTAAGCCACTCTCTGTGCAGTGGAGATCCTACTGAGGACGTTCTTAATCGCTGAAACCATTGCCATTATTAAATCTTTTTTTCTTCTTCCGTTACATCCGCTACATCCGCTACAGAATCCGTTGCCGAACTTCCTGACATCCGTTACATCAGTTACATCCGTTACATCAGTTACATCCGCTACATAATCCGTTGCCGAACTTCCTTCGCCTCTGATTACTCGTTCATATTCTTGTACGTAGCAACAGCCGAAGGCGAACTCCGGTTTAAATAACGGAATATCCAATACTTAAATACCGTATCCAAGATAACTGGAAACGTTGCAATGAACAAAAATATGAACTGCCTATTTTCTGGCAGTCCCAAATGCCTCGATAAACCTTCGAGAATTACTTCCCAACCATGAGGCGAGTGGAATCCGACAAACACATCTGTAAACAAAATAATTACGAAAGCTTTCGCACTGTCGCTGAGGCCGTAAATCACATCGTCCATGAAAGACTTTAAAATCTCAATCTCTTTCTTGTTAGTGACGATAATCGCGGCAAATGCCATGCAGGAAATCAAATCAGCAAAAATATTTTTAATAGCTCCCCCACTTTCAGATCGGTATTCCTCCGCTAGTTCAACTGCTTTCTCGGCAATCTTCTTTTCCGTTTCCTCTAAAGAAAGCGACGGAGCAATGCCTATTAACCTTTCAAATTTGAGGTGTTGCTCAAATCTCTCCAGTTCTTGGAATGCTTCTTCTTCCAGGTTAACATTTATGAAAAGTGGAGCATTTTCTTTGCCTCTAAAATGGTCAACTACCGGGCCGACTAAAAAGTTTTTTGCAATTTGATTCGTCAACAGCGGAACTAAAATCAAAAGCAAAATAAATCTCAGAGAAATAATTGTTTTTACTTTGGAATTGCGAAAATTCTTAACTACTTCTTTTTCAGCTCCAGGGTCTAAATCTTTAGTAATTCGATTCAAAGTTCCCAGAAGCGATCGCGGTAATAAATTCACTTCTTCATAGTTAGTGTCAACCTCACCATCGTGAATTTGAACAGAATTAGCTGAACCTTTATTTTTTGGACCCGGTGGAGAGCTGCTATTTGTTGTAGATTTGGTCTGCAGATTTACTGAACTGACAACCGGAACAATTGCCGTCGATCTACTATTATTAATATACTTGTCGATGACTCCATCAATAAACTCTAGCTTCTCAAATATAAGGGAGGCTGTATCTTTATTGTTGAGATGTAATCCGTGCTGGTGATGATCCGCGCTGTGCCCCGTTTTCGGTTGGACCCCCACTCGCTCCGGCAGTTCCAAAAAAGAACGGCTAGCATTAAACTCAACCATTCGGGTTTGGATGACCTTGAGGTATTTTTGCAGCTCGGATTTAAAGTAAGACAGGGTGCTTTGTCCGTATTCTCCCGAACGATCGGAGATTGCTTGACCGCCAAAATGCTCGTCTTCGATCGCCTTAATTGCTAACGCAGCATCGTAGGCCTGTTCGAGAGCCCTCTCAGGCGTTTCTCGATACCATTGGTGAAGGCTGTAGAGATATTTTACAATCCTGTACCACGGAGAAGTATTCATAGCTAAAGCTGGTTAGTTGGCTGTAGACATTAGTGATTAAAGTATTCACAGTATGGTAACAAATTTACATAAATTGGGAACCGAGGTCTCGGATTCAATTTGGATTGTCGGATCTGCCCGCAGCGGTAAAACCACTCGTTTAGTCGAGCAGTTCTGCATTTGGAGCAAAACGGTCAAGCCTTTGCCCACAACAGTTTCAGGGCGATCTAGTTCCGGGCGGCGGCGGGCTGGACAAACTGCCCCAGCAATTTTAGTCTTAGCAGCTAACGGAGACAACCGGCTAGAATTGGCCGATCGCATCGCCGTCGCTACCGAAGGAAAATATACCTTTCACTCCACAACACCCTTCGGTTTTTTTGAGCAGGAGGTATTGCTATTTTGGCCACTGCTAGTTCAGTCGCTGGATTTGAGGGCTCAATTTCCCCTGCGGCTGCAACCTGAAACAGAACTGGAACTTGCCGCGAGACTCTGGCGTCGCGAACTAGACGAAGGGATTTTGCAAAAAACAGGGGTCAGTCCAAACCGAATGGTGCGTCGAACACTAGACTTATTACAACTTGCTGCTGTCAGCGGTACGCCGAGAGAAGAGATTCCCAGCATTCTGGAACAGGGATTTGCTGGTGACAGCGGCTCGAACAACCTGTGGACTAGCATGGGAGATTTGCTGGAAAGGTGGCGGGAGTGGTGCTTGACGCGGGGGCTCCTGACTTACGGGATTGTTTGCGAACTCTACTGGCGCTATTTGTTGCCGGATGCCACCTACCAGCAGCATTTGGCCTCTAGATATCAAGCTGCGATCGCAGACGATGTTGACGATTATCCCGCGATCAGTGGCCATTTGTTCGATCGAATGCTCGACTTCGGTGCGGCGGGGGCGTTCTCCTACAACCCAGATGGAGGAGTGCGTTTGGGCTTGGGGGCTGATACGGAATACCTAGCCAGACTCGAAAGCCACTGTCAAAGCGTGGTAAATTTGGACGCAAAAGCCGGTTTAGCCCCAGAGATTGGAGATTTAGCGGTAAGTTTAGCAGTTAATACTGAGGGCTTTTATCCTTTAGGCTTGAGTTTGCCCGGTAAAGTTCGATCGCTCCAAACCACTTCCCGGGCTCAACTGCTGCGAGAAACCGCCGAAATCATCGTGGATGCGGTGAAGTCACAAGCCGTGGAACCCCAGGAAATCGCCGTAATTGCCCCTGGGATGGATGCGATCGCCCGTTACAGTTTAACGGAAATTCTGGCGCGACATAATATCGCCGCCGTATCTCTCAACGATCAGCGTCCCCTCTCGGCTACCCCAGAGATTCGAGCTTTACTGACTTTGTTAGCCTTAGTTTATCCCGGACTCGGCCGTTTAGTCGATCGAGACGGCGCAGCCGAAATGCTGGTAGTGTTGGGCAGCCAGAAACACAGTTCATTGGAAACAGAAGATTCCAACTCGACGTTCAATCTAAAATCTCAAATTCACAATCAAAAATCGATCGACCAAGTGAGAGCCGGTTTAATCGCCGATCACTGTTTTTGCCCAGATATCGATCGACCTCAATTGCTGCCCATTACAGCCTTTCCCCGGTGGGACAGAGTGGGACACCGAGCAGCCAGGGCCTACGATCGCATTGTGGAGTGGATCGAACAACAGCGATCGCAACAGCAGGAGCGGCTGTTGCCGAGTCCAATTGCCCTACTCGATCGAGCAATCCAGAAATTTCTCATGAACGACAGATACCTGCCCTACGATCGGCTAGCAGCCCTGCGCGAGTTAATGGAAACCGCCACCCACTACTGGGAAATCAACGGGCGAATGCAGCGCGTAGAACCCACAAACGGCGGCGACTCAGAAACGATCGCCCGGTTCATCCAGTTGTTGCGCCAAGGAACCGTCACCGCCAACCCCTTTCCAGTGCGTCCCGAAGGCCCAGCAGCCAGGGCCGTCACCCTCGCCAACATTTTCCAGTACCGCAGCAGCCGCCGCGCCCACAAATGGCACTTTTGGCTGGATGCCGGCTCGCCCCTGTGGCTGAGTGGTGGTGCGGCGACATTGTTTGGTGCTCCCTTATTTTTGCGATCGCAACTGGGGCGCCCCTGGGAAACCGAAGAGGAAACGGCGGCAGACCAACAGCGGCTGCGGCGAATTCTGCTAGATTTGTTAAGTCGCTGTTCCCTGCTTTACCTTTGCCACAGCGAACTATCCGTCAGTGGACAAGAACAAACCGGGCCGCTTCTGCCCCTAATTAACAGCTCTGTTTCTTGTCAGCAGTCAGCATAAGACAGTCGGCTTCTGCTGGCAAGGGGCACATCTGTATTCAGCCTTCGACATTCGGAAAGAAAAAATTCTGACGGCGAAGATTTTTATTTATTCGGCTTCTGGATAAATACACTGGGCTGACTCCCAGCCGGAATTCTAGGTTATATATCGAAGTGGCGCGATATTAAAGTATACCCAACCTAGGCATCAAAACGTGCAATCATTAATATTTTGATATCAAAAGATGCCCCGCTTAAAAAATATCTATAGCCGTTGCAGTTTTGATTTAGTATGTTAGAAATGATGGGGTTATTAATCAATTTTAAGCCAGATTTGTGGCAACAAACTGATACTAATCAGTTCTTAAAGTTAATCGGGATCGTCGTCGTTTAAAGGAGCCAAAATAATGCCAAGTGCAGTGCCAGCAGTAATTATACCACCAACACCAACACCAGAACCACCTCCAACACCAGAACCACCTCCAACACCAGAACCACCTCCGACGCCGCCAACACCTCCAACCCCAGCACCACCTCCAACACCTCCAACACCTCCCTCCGGGGACGACACAATTGGCGACATAGACGACACAGGGGGCGGAGGCCAAGGTACCTCGCCCGGAATCATCGGCGGCGTAGTCCGCGGCACAGAAACCAACGACTCCTTAGTTGGCAGTCCCGGGCCCGACGTGATTTCCGGGCTGCAAGGCAACGACAACCTCCAAGGAGCCGACGGTGACGATTTAGTATTCGGGGGCGATGATGACGACGTGCTGTTCGGCGCGCCAGGGAACGACGTTCTCGACGGCGGTTCAGGACTCGATACCGTGTACGGAGGCAAAGGCAACGACTGCCTCGACGGGGCAAATAACCCTGACCTGCTGTACGGCAATGACGCCAACGACACGGTAATCGGAGGCGAAGGCAGAGACACGGGTTATGGGGGAAAAGGCAGCGACAGCTTGCGTGGGGGTTCTGGCGACGATAGCTTTTTGGGCGATCGAGGCGACGACATCCTGTGGGGCGACCAAGGCAACGACTCGCTCTTCGGTGGCGACGGCGAAGACTTGCTATTTGGCAACGAAGGAGGCGACTGGCTATACGGAAACGCCGGCGGGGACACATTTTTTTCCGGCGACGGCGACGACATCGTATTCGGCGGCGACGGTGATGACATCGTGGACGGCGGTGCTGGCAACGACGTTCTTTGGGGCGAAGCAGGCAAAGACATAATCGCAGGAGGCGAAGGCAGAGATGTCTTCGTTATCGGCGCCTTCAGTTCCCCCAGCGGCAGCAGCGACGGCACTAACCCGGCATTTCTCACCACAGGCGGCCCCGATATCGCCGATGCCGACATTTTCACAGACTTTCGCCAAGGCGAAGATTTAATCGGGTTAACCGGCGACCTCAAGTTTGAAGATTTGGTAATCTTCCAAAGCACTGAGACGAAAGCCGGCAGTACGATTATTCGCAACGGCGTCAGCGGCGACTTTTTAGCAGTATTGCCTGGAGTAGACAGCAGAACCCTAGGGCGAAGCTCATTTGTAATTGCCCCCACAGTTCCCGGCAGCGCAACTCCCCTTCCCCTACCGA
>NZ_JAUBUJ010000043.1:55451-58899 GCF_036705405.1 Microcoleus sp. B13-B6 | reverse complement strand
CACCGACAGGAAGTCCGACACCGACAGGAAGTCCGACACCGACAGGAAGTCCGACACCGACAGGAAGTCCGACACCGACAGGAAGTCCGACACCGCCCACACCGACAGAGCCGGTGCCGACGTTCCCGACGCCGACAACAGGAAGTCCGACGCCGACAGGAAGTCCGACGCCGACAGGAAGTCCGCCGCCGACGTTCCCGACGCCCATCTTTAACCAACCTCCAAGAGCAGTTAACGATAACTTCACCACGGTTGCGGGTAAAGAACTCAGTTTCAACGTTCTGTTGAACGACACTGACCAGGAACAAAGCGCTCTGACTGTCACGACTTTTACTCCAGCAAGCAAAGGGAGCGTGAGTCCCGTGGGCGGTGGCGTATTCAAATACACCCCGAATCCGGGCTTTTTGGGTACTGACAGCTTCAGCTACTCGATCGCAGACGGCAGCGGCGGCACAAGTAAGGCGGTAGTAACCATCAACGTCAGTAGCCCGCCGCAGCTAATAATTAACGACGGTGTGGTGGTTGCCAAAAGTAATCCTATCCAGACAATCACTGCCGCCGATTTGTTAGTCACAGATCCCGACAACAGCCCCTTGGAAATCGTTTACACGATTACTAAAGCTCCCGATGCTACCAGAGGTTTTGTCCAAAGGGGTAGCACCTTTCTCAACGTGGGCGGCAAATTCACCCAAGACGATATCAATAACAACATCGTCAAATACAACTTGCTGGCAGCAGGTGGCAGCGACACTTTCACGTTTACAGCCTCCGACGGATCTGCAACTATCGGGCCGACATCCTTCAGCATCACGGTGGTAGATAATATTGTCGATCGCAGCGCACTCCCGGCCAGCAGCTTTACAGGCAGCAACCTCAGCGACTTCATCCTCGGCGGGGCCGGCGACGATACCCTCTCTGGGGGCGACGGCAGCGACATCATCGATGGCAGTGTCGGCAACGACGTCGTATTCGGTGAAGCAGGCAACGACTCGGTGGTGGGTGCGATCGGCAATGACACCGTTGACGGCGGACTGGGCAACGACACCGTTGACGGCCAAGACGGCATAGACTCGCTGATCGGCGGGCTGGGCAACGACCTGATGTTCGGCGGCAATGACAATGACAACCTCTTGGGCGGTGACAACAACGACACCATTGACGGCGGAACAGGCAATGACTCGATGTTGGGAGAATCCGGCGAGGACTCGATACTTGGTGGCGCCGGGATTGACACCTTACTTGGTGGCATTGGCGACGACTCCCTTGAGGGCGGTGCAGGCGACGACATCCTCGACGGTGGACTGGGCAGAAACTTGGTCGATGGCGGTATCAATAACGATTCCATCTTGGGCGGCGACAACGATGAAACGATGTTGGGTGGACAAGGCAACGACACGGGACTCGGAGGTTCGGGCAATGACTACGTGTTGGGCGAGGCCGGCAGCGACTCCCTCGACGGCCAAGCGGGCGACGACACTCTCGACGGCGGTGCCGGCAGCGACTGTCTCAGCGGCGCCTTCGGCAATGACTTGGTATTGGGCGGCGATGACAACGACTCGCTTTCCGGCGGTGCAGCCAATGACATTTTGGGTGGCGGTGTCGGTTCTGACTTGCTCACCGGCGATGCTGGCAATGATTTCTTCTACTACGAAACTCCCAGCGAAGGCGTGGACGTGATTGCTGACTTTAACGCTAACGGCAGCGAGACCGACAGATTCTTGTTCAGATCGTCAAATTTCGCGGGTTTAACCAACTCAGGAACTACTCTCGATTTCACCAGTTTTATCGTCAGGAATATCGGGTCTAGCGGCGACGACATCAGCAAGCAATCAGTCATTTTGTTTGAATCTAAATTTGATAACGCTCAAGCAGTAAATGCAGTGTTGAAGAATCAAAAGGGTTCGAGCAAAACAGGAGCTTTCTTCGTGTACCTGAACAATACTTTTAACAAGTACGTTCTCGGCTTCGACCCGAATGTGGCAGATGACAGTCTCCCAGCTTTCGATTTGGGAGTGTTGAATTCTATTCCTACAGTGCCGGGAGCCCTCAGCACCGTCATTACTGCATCTGACTTTAAGTTTATTTAGTAGTTAGTTTTTGAGTAGCGTCGCAAGGAGTCGGAACAATGCCAAGTGCAGTACCAGTAGCTTTTCCCCCACCGTCGCCGTCCCCGGCACCGTCGCCGTCCCCGGCACCGTCGCCGATGACGGGGACTTCAACAGGGATGACGGGGACTTCAACAGGGATGACGGGGACTTCGACAACGATGACGGGGACTTCGACAGGGATGACGGGGACTTCGACAGGGATGACGGGGACTTCGACAACGATGACGGGGACTTCGACAGGGATGACGGGGACTTCGACAGGGATGACGGGGACGGGCCCGGACATTTCGATCACCCCGGTGCCGCGGCCACCTCTGACAGTTCCAACCCCTCCCCCACAGCCACTTTTTGTCGATGGCTTAGTTGTCGCAAATGACGGCAGTAACTATTTAATCGGCAGCTTGTTCAATGACACGATTTCCGGGCGCGGCGGCGACGACACGCTTCTGAGTCGGGACGGAGACGATATAGTCAGGGGCGAAGACGGTAACGATTCTCTCAACGGCGGCGCTGGTAAAGATATTGTTGAGGGCGGGCGCGGCAATGACACGGCGCGGGGCGGCAAAGGCGATGACTTGGTTTCTGGCGACCAAGGCGATGACCTAGCTTTTGGCGACCAGGGGAACGATGTTGTCTTGGGTGCTGAAGGCAACGACTCGCTGTACGGCGGTAAAGGCAATGACTGTCTGCGCGGTGGTGGCGAGGACGACCTGATTTTTGGCGACAAGGGCAGTGACACCCTTTTTGGTGACACTGGTAACGACTGCCTGATCGGCGCTCGGGGCAATGATATTTTGTTGGGCCAGGAGGGCGGGGATGTCATCACCGGCGGTGTTGGTAACGATACTGGTGACGGCGGCGAGGGTGATGACCTGATCTTCGGGGGCGACGAGAATGATTCTTTGTCTGGAGATGCTGGGGATGATGTTCTTTCGGGCGATCGCGGATCGGATACTCTGACAGGAGGCGACGGATCGGATATCTTTGTTCTCGGTAGGGTGGGCACGTCGCCGGGTAGCAACGGGTTTCTCACTACTGGCGGCAGCGAAATCGGCGATGCTGATGTAATTAGAGATTTTAAGGCGGGAGATTCGATCGGTCTGGCTGGAGGTCTGAACTTTACAGAGTTAGAAATTTTCCAGGGCCAAGGCTCGAATTCTAGCAACACGATTATTAGGGACAGGCGAACTGGGGAATTTTTGGCGGTGTTGATTGATGTTCGATCGAACTCGCTAGATGAATCTCGGTTCACTACAGGTCAAATACCCCGCGTAAACGACAATCCCTTCACCATTGAGGGGACAACTCCTTCTAGCGGCGGGACAACTCCTGCGGGCGGC
>NZ_JAUBUJ010000043.1:0-55351 GCF_036705405.1 Microcoleus sp. B13-B6 | reverse complement strand
TCGACAGCTCCTGCGGGCGGCTCGACAGCTCCTGCGGGCGGCTCGACAGCTCCTGCGGGCGGCTCGACAGCTCCTGCGGGCGGCTCGACAGCTCCTGCTGGGGGCGGCACAGGTACGGGGGCATTGCCGGTACAGGTTCCGGGTACGAGTCCGAGTCCGACTGCGGGCGCGACAACTCCGAGTCCGAGTCCTTCGATCGTCCCCACTCCAACTGCTGCGCCCCCAACTCCTCCGCCTTTGGGCGGCGGGCCGACTCCGCCGAGTTTTACATCTCCGACTCCTAACCAGCCGCCGATCGTGGAAGCGGGCAAGACGGTGACTGGTTTGCAGAATTTGCCTCTGTCTCTGAGCATTTCGGCGCCCAGCGACCCGGAGGGCCAGCCGCTGTCGATCGCGGTAGTCGGACTTCCCAATCCTACTTTTGGTCAGGTAATTACGGGTACGAGCCCGGTCGCCGTGAACCAAAAGTTAACCGTTCAGGATTTACTCGGGCTGAAATTCCAACCTGGAACAAACGCGATCGGGCCAGCCGGTTCTTTCAGCTACAGCGTAGCTGACGACCAAGGCGGCACGGCAGCAGCGTCAGTGGCGATTAACATCAATTCTTTCGATACCTCCGTAACTGTTCCAAGTACCCTGTCGCCGATTGCTGTCAATGACGGCATCGTATTTACGAGTACGAATAATTCGCTGCCCACTTTCATCGATGTGCTGGCCAACGATTCCAGTCCGCAAAAAGGGACGCTCAACATTATCAATGTCAGCACACCGCAACTGGGGATAGCTGTAAATCTTGTCTCTCAAGTGCAATTCATCCCCGGCAACGTAGCGGGTACAACTGCTTTCACCTACAGCGTCAGCGACGGATTCGGGACAATTCCGGGTGTAGGTACTATCACCGTTCAAATCTTGCCTGCAGATAGCGGGCCTAACAATTTAGTTGGGGGTTCTTTGCCGGACAATTTGGACGGTTTGGCGGGCAGCGATACTATTGATGGTCAAGGCGGCAACGATACGATTAACGGCGGTGTGGATAACGACGTGCTCGTAGGCGGCCTCGGCGCAGATACCATGACGGGGGGCGGCGGCGGCAATCAATACCGCTATACCAGCCCTGCACAAGGTGGGCCTGGCTTTGATGCGGCTTCTTCGGCGGCGATCGAGGCTGCGATCGCGGCGGGCGGATACGATGTGATTACTGATTTTAACGGTCTCGGTGTGCCGATCGCCGATCAGTTTAATTTTGCCCCCGGATTTGCGAATCTGGGCGGTAACAGCCAAGTTCTGCTGAATGTGCAGACAACTGTTTCTGCAAATATTCTGGGAGGAAGTGCTTTCTTGTTTGCCTACGATTCCGGCGGCAATACTTACATCATTTATGACGGCAATGGCAATAACCTCACCGGCAGCGATTCTCGCATTTTGGCGAAGTTAAATGGTGTAACTGGGGTTTCTGCTCTTTCGGAATTTGACTTGACGTTTATCTAGGAATACGGTTCAGTTAGTGCTAAAAAACAGATCGTGCGTAGGTTAGGTTGAGGAACGAAACCCAACATTTTCGCTACAATTTTCCTTAAGTGAACCGTATTGGTTGATCTCGGAAGATAAGAGGTTTGAAACCGCAGATTAACGCAGATAAACGCCGATTTCCTTGGCAGTTTATCTGCGTTAATTTGCGTTAATCTGCGGTGAAAAATCCAATCTCATTATCTTCAGAAAACAATCCCAACAAAGAGCCAAGCATAGCACCGAACGTTTAGAAAAATCCGAGTTTTGATATCATGTCCGGTCGAGCAACCGCGATTTTTGTAGATACTGTCTTGATCTGTCAAGGGGTAGCGAGCAAATAAGTTGGATAGAAAGGCTTTTGGGACTTTAAAATACCAAAAGCCAAATGCACCAACTTCCGATATCATTGCACCAATCACCTGCATTTTGACCTGGACACGACCCAATAATCGCTCGGGAGCATCCCGGTTTTGTAAATATCCCCAAATCAGCGTAAAATAGTTAAAATCAATAGAAGCGTCAAAAAAAGTCGAGAAAAAGAGCCATGACCCCTGAAGAACTAGAGCGGTTGCAATCCTGTACGGCAGAAATTGCTAAAATTTTGTATAACAATACACCCCCCAGTAAACTGACCAGTCTGGAAAATATTGAAAAGCATCTCAGGCAACAAGGGCTTGAAAAAATCGGCCCCCAAATCGGTTTTTTTTTATCAAACAAGCAACGGGAACAGAACAAGGACGACCTCAGCGAGCGTAAAAAGCTGTATTGGTGAACTAAGAATTACTGAAAAACAGGCCAAAAAATTAGAGGTTAAGAAATCAACTAGATGATCTCCATTATTTGAAAAATGCTGTCTCCGTCAAATTGCTAATCTTTCCTACGAAAATGCGGCCTCATATATGGAAGTTCAGACGGGAGTCAAGATTGGACACACTTGTTTGCATCGATTAGTAGAAAAACAAGAATGGTCAGAACCTATAGCCAAAATTGAGGTTGAGGAAACTAGCATAGATGGAGGGAAAGTCCGTCTGAGAGGGAATTTGGGAGAAGGCTCTCATTGGCAAGATTATAAGGCTGTGCGGTTACATGAAAGTTATTATGGGGCTTTTTATCAAGACAATGAAGCGTTAATTAACTATATAAATCATCAACCTTTAGCCTATTTATTAACATGTTTAGGTGATGGACATGAGGGAATATGGAAGATTATTAGCCAGTTGAATCCGGGTAAAACCCGACGCGAAATCTTAGATTGGTATCATTTAATTGAAAATTTGTATAAAGTGGGAGGGTCGTTAAAACGGGAGCATCTCATATTTGTAAAAATACTTCTTCTGGCTCATTCCTTCTTCTGGCTCCTTCCTTCTTCTTCTTTCCTTCTGCCTCTTTCCTTCTGCCTCTTTCCTTCTGCCTCTTTCCTTCTGCCTCCTGCCTCCTGCCTCCTGCCTCAAAACTCCAATTTCTAGCGGAGGGCTGCAAAGGTGAGATGCACCCGTTAAAACGCCTAGCTAAAGCCAAGGGATTTTTGTGGCAAGGCCAGATCGACCGAACCCTTGACTTATTTAAATCGAACCCAACAAAAACCGCCCAAAACTTTTGTAACTATCTAGGGCTTGCTGAATATATCGATCGCACTTGACGTGGCATGGGTTAAGAACTGGTGCGATGCAAGTCAGGTGCAAAAAAAACAGGTAAAATAGATCAAAACCCGTGCATCACCATTGGTGACAAGTTAAGGCTGTAAGTTTTTTGTCAAGAGGCTTTTGGAGAATTATTGAAAAAGAATTGGTTAGAACCTCGTTGCTTTTCAGGAAAAGGGGCGACGATTAACTTAACATTTGGTTTTCGCTCCTGTTTAATAATTCCTAAATCGCGATTTTCTGGGGCAGCAAAATATTTAACTGGATCGGTTGCTTTACCTTTATGATGAGCTATCGTAAAATGATAAAGACCGCGATAAATCATTTCTAAAGAAATCCGATCAAAAGGTATAGCTAGTTCATCGGCTACTGCATCACCTAAGTCTACTAAAACCGCATAAAATAACCACCTTGCCCAAATTTGTAATTTAATCCCATTGATTGAACCCGTCAATAAATAGCTTAAATCTAACAGCCTTTTTACTATATTAAATGCCTCTTCAATCCGCCAACGTCGTCGATATAAATCTGCAACTACATAAGGGGTAATATCTCTGGCTCTAAGACAGTGGTTAAATAGGAATGCCAGGCTTTTCCTGAACGAACTTCAATCAAAAGTAAAGTAATAAACGGAGTTCTCTTTGTTCCAGACCCCAGACGTATCTTACGGTCTCGCAGTCCATAACTATCTGTAAACACTTGCTCTACTTTGATTGCTGCTCCTTTCTTTATTCTCCTAATAAACTTAACTTTTTGGTCAATTAATTTCAACCAAAAACTAAAGTGATAAAATCCTCTATCTAATAATAGCAACGTATTTTCGCTGACTAAACTGAGGATATTTTCTTCAAGCTTTATATCAAATTCTTTCGCATTTTCGGTAAACCAGATTTCTACTGGTAGTCGATTTACTCGCATCAATTACTGTACTTATTTTTCCCGCCCGTTGTCCGACCTTAGTCTCTTATAAACTTGATAATTTCCGAAACAATGCCTCTAATATTGAACTATCTATAATCCAAATCTGCTCAAATTTTGTTAATGTAAACTGAATACTTTCTGGTAAGGTTCGTTGATTTCTGCTTTGCCAATTTGTTCTTAACCTTGGCAATAAGTCTTTAAATACTTGTTCAAATAGCTCGGCAGGAAAGGTGAAAAATCTTTGTGAGAGTCCTTGTTGGCTGACTTTGGTGGGATTACACCACAGAAAACCATCTCTAGTTAACATTCTAGTCAGTTCTCTTACCCCTACTACATCTCGCCATAGAACCGGTTAACACCGCAGCCATCATCAGGGGCAAGTTGAGAATGCGGTCTCGCTCGCCCCAGTTGACGGTAGGAATTTTTCTGGTTGAGCATGGCTGGTGTCAGTAATGCTTCGAGTTGTTGGGCAATTACTTCATCCTCTATCATTGGCCGTTGTTTCTTCTTGGCGTGATCTCGATTTGTAGTTCTAGTCTTGGTCATGGCCCGTCTCAATCCCCCAATTACTTACCTGTTATGAGTTTCATCCATTTTTTACTTAATGTAAATACCCCATTGACAATTTACTCATCACCTTAACTTGTCACTAATGGTACTCGCCAATATGTTTTTGAGCTAAACCAGCCATATTCAAATCCCAGCAAGCTTGCCAAGGCGGAACGCTTTCTAAAGGTTGTTGCAAGTGTCTTGTAGTTTCTTTCAATGCTGCCTTCGCCTCACTCGCTTGTCCTAAATATGAATGTAGGAGAGCAACTTCGCAGTAACAACTATTTAGCCGAGATTGAATTGCAGGAGATACTTGAGATAAAGCTAAATTAAGTTTTGCTTGATAAATAGCTAATCCTAGCTCGTATTCACCAGCAGCAATATATAGCAATCCTAAATCATTCTCATAATTATTGTAGGGGCAATCCGACCCCTACTCCCCGTGGTTGCCCGATAGATAGGGGGTAGGCACGGGGAGTAGGGGTAGCACTACCCCTACAAATTTATCTGAATCATTTAGGATTGCTATAGCACAAACCCATATCACTGTATGAATTTAATTCTGTCCATTTATCGCCTTCACGCTTAGCGGCAAATTGAGCTTGGCGGTGATATTCTAGAGCTGCTTCAAAACCATCTGCTAGCAAATAGGCGTGACAGTCGCCGATGCAGCGATACAGACTTGCTTCCCGGTTAGGCGAAACTCGATTTACCAGTTTATCTGCTAATTCTAAAGTTTGGCTGATGTATCCCCACGATAAAAAATATAGAAACAATTCTTCTGGTAAAATAGGTATGGCAGGGGCGGCACAATACATCCCACGCTGAATCATAATCTTCAATTTCTCGGAAATGATAGTAAGCTTCTAAAACGTGCAAACCTAACTGAGGGGATTGAATATGTTCTACACTAGAAAACCAATGTTGTGCGATCGCCCTTTGAGTTTGTTCCCATTCGCTGCTATTCTGTAACTGATTCAAACCCGCCGCCCGAATTGCTGGGTGCATTCGGTATTTGCCCCGATGTAATTGTAGCAAAGAATAGTCACACAACCGTCGCGTTAATTTCAATTGTTCTGCTGGTGTCACATCCCACAGCAAAGCTTTGATGCAAGTATCTGGCAACCATTCAATTTCTTGATACCGACAAGCTCCCAAACGGCATAGCAAGCGGTAAGCTTGATGAGAGTGAGCGCTGAGGCGATTTAACTGATTGTTGATAAGAAACGAAAATGGATCTAGCTGCTGTAATTCCTGGCGATTTTGTTGCCAAGCTTCGGCAATATCTCCGTCATAATTATTTTGAATATCATTGTAAAGCACCTCCATCGCCAGAGCATTGCCTTTGTAAACTGCGTGCATTTCTTGCAGAGCTTGTAAATCTTCAGAAGTTTTGGGATATTCAAAATATTGTTGCCATGCTTCTGGAGTCAAGCCTCTTAAAATGTGAGTTTGAACGCCTCTGATGTCAGGTTCTTTTAATTTTTCTCTACTGGTAATCAGGGTGACTCCTTCGATTCGGGGCTCGCTGAGTACCCGCAGCAATTCTACATAATTGCGGTATTCAGGTAAAAACAGACCATTCTGTAAAGCAGGTTCTAAGTTATCTATGAAAATTGCGACTTTGCTTTGACGCAGCTTTGTTTCGAGCAAGTTTAAACTCAGGCTAAAATCTCTGGGTGCATCTTCCTGAAAATCTTGTTGGAGCCAAGTCTGCACAAATGAATCGGCACTCCGCAAGTTTTCTGGAGTTAAGGCAATTTTCATATCTAAGATTTTTTCAAATTGGCCACAGGCTAAGTATTGCTGTACTAAGGTAGTTTTGCCGATGCCGCCTTCTCCTACTATTATCAAAATTTTAAATTTTTCTGATGTCCATTTTGGGAGTTTAGTAATATCTGAAGTTCGTTCTACCCAGCGATAAATTAATGGGTGTGGTTCTGGTTTCGTTGGGATTAATTCGGGCAGGAATTGAAAAAACAATGACTGCAAATCTGACCAGCTAGAGCGCTTGTCGTCTCCTAAACCAAAGGCTTGATATGCTGTTGTCAAATGTTGGCGTACAGTTGCTTCTGATTTAATCTGGATAATTTTGGCGATTTGTTTGTTGGGTGTTCCCGCTAGTTTTTGCTGCAAAACTTGCTTGCATTTGTTGCCTAAATTATTGTAAATAGTGATAAATTCTGCTTGATTCATGGGTAGTTTGCCTATGGAAGTGCGATCGCGCGGTGTATTTAGGGGGGGCTAGGGCGTGTTTTCAAACTGCTACTTGAGATATATATCCCCCTAAATCCCCCTTAAAAAGGGGGACTTCGATTGTCTTACTCCCCCCTTAAAAACGGGGGCTGGGGGGGATCTTAGAGTTTGAAAACACGCCCTAACCCCTGGGATGTTTGAAAAAGTGTGATGTCTTAAGTGCGATCGCGTAGGGCAGAGAAATGTCAGAGGTTGGTGACTTCTGCCTGTGACTGCACAATTGTGAGTTTTGAATGTGTATTGATTTGACACTGAGTTACGGGTTAAAAAGTTATTCAATAATTAAATTTTTGCAAACACTATTTTGGATGTTAAAAGTATGGAGTTTCTGGCGGATGAAGATTGTGCGGATGCAACGCTGCTAATTGTTGTGCGATGCTGTGCGTCATCGTCTGCGACACTGGGAGCGATCGTGTAAATGATTGTTACAAAAGCTGGAACTATGCGTAAAAACATAGGGCTATTTCCGAAATGTAAGTAGAGGCTGGAATTTAGGGGGTAAAAAGCTATGAAGTTGGTATCAGAGGATGCAGCAGGCGATCGGACAGATCGATCGGGCGACAGCAACAGCAAAGCTAAGTTAAATCAGAAGGTGGAAACAGATATGTCATCATCGCCCGAAAGCAAAGAGAATCCGATTAATCAGGTTTTTGATAAAATCGAGGACATTTTGTGTGAAACTTGGGAAAAAACAGGGTTTGGAAAAGTGACTATTGAGAGTGAGAGGGCCCAAAAGGGTAAAGATAAAATTCAAGTGACTGTGAAGGGTTCTACTTATTATCGGTATCACATTTCTGAGGAAGATGTTCGGGAGTGGAATTCAAAGGAATAAGTGCGATCGGTTGGGTGAGGGCGGGTTTTTATAATTTGTTGATGGGTGTCAAAAATTTAGGCGAACCCGCCCCTATCAGTAAAATTGCGGACAAATTTGTAGGGGCGGGTTCACCGATCGATTCTGTCACCCACAGATTATCTTTATAAACCCGCCCCCACCCAACTATGAAACTATTTACAACAAAGATAAGGGAAGGTATTGACAGGTTAAATTAAATCGTGTAGATTATTTTTACGTCGGGTAAAGTACCCGCAATGATATAGTCTGTACGGTTGCGATGGTCGGCAGCATCATTGTTTAAACAATTGAATTTTAGGTAAAAACCTAGCTTGAGATGAGTGAGATGCTCACGGGGCTGGTGAAAGGGCAGGCGCGATCGCTTCGATCGCATTTGTCACTTTCCCGGCCTTTTGTGTTTTTTGGCAATAATTAGTTTTTTTGAGGAGATCGGATTATGAAATGGCTAACAGATGATGAGTTTTTCGGTACAGAAGTAGGTACGGATGTCGAGGATCGCGCTTTGAGAATGGGAAGTGCGGAGGCGAAGACAGTCGCAGACATCGCGCAGAATACCCTCACCAGTTTGGCGACAACTCCAGATTTTCTGGCTAAAATGCAAGTAGCATTCGGCAACAGCTTTGATGTTGAGAAAGCAGTCAAGTTAGCATCAGCTTGGGCACAGGGAGATTTTAGCGAATTTCCAGAGATTGAGATTCGTTCCGAAGCTGAGATTAATGGTGCTTTGGGTGCGTTTGCGGCTGCGACAGGGAAGATTTATCTGTCGCGGGAATTCCTTGCCAAAAATGCGGGGAATGTTACGGCTGTTGCGGGTGTTTTGCTGGAAGAGTTTGGGCATTTTGTTGATTCGCAGATTAATAGTGTAGATGCGATCGGGGATGAGGGGGAGATTTTTTCGGATTTAGTTCAAGGTAAGGCGTTGAGTCAGGGGGAATTGGCGGGGTTGAAGGGTGAGGATGATTCTGCGATCGTTGTTTTGGATGGGGAATTGAGGGCGATCGAGCAGAAAGTACAATCAGATACGCTTGATTTTTTTGCCAAAGATGTAAGTGTTTGGAATGATATTAAATATGATGGTAACTTTAGATATGATAAGCTATCTACAAACCCACCATTAAATGTACCATTCAACTTAACTTTACCCCCAGGTAGTCCTGTCAGTTTAGTTGGATTAAACGGGAATGTAGAAACATCTTTTGGATTAATTCCTTATGCAAATTTAGGCAATTTGGGACGTGCAAGTTTTTCATATCCAGTCAATGTAACCGCAGATCGTTCAAAAAATGATGTTGGTAATAATGAAGACTTTTCCATAACAACATCTTACACTATTCAAAATCCATCATTTGATGGGGGTTCTGGATTCAACGTTGCAAATGCTGGTCTCGATTTGGAATATGGCATTGGTCCCATAAGTTTCAACAAATTTACGGTAGGGAATACTCCTTCTGGTTCACTTATTAAACAAGATATTCCACCACTAAACTTCAGTGGTTTTCCGAAACAGACTGTTAACTTGATCAGCTTACAACCAGCTAGTTTTGAGCGTGAGTTTTTGGATGTACTTAAAGTTGAGATTACACCACCTGACATCAAGAGCTTTGAACCAGGAAAACCTGACCAATCTGATGAAACGTCTAGTTTTGGTCCTATCATTAAGGGAACAGGCAAAGCAAGCTTTATAAAGCTGGAAGGAGATATGGATGCGGCATTTGCCGAGTTAATTCCAGCTTACCGAGCATTAAAAAAGACGATTGTTGATAGATTAGGTAATACTCCTCTAAGTGAAGCCGAACTGAAAGGACTTGGCTTTAGTCTAAGGATTCCCAAAGATGAAGAGGCTAGAAATTATCTTGATTTAAGTCTTGATATTGCCAACTTTACGGTCAATTCGGAACTGGGTCTTGAGCAAAATTTCACATTTAAACCAGAGAATGTAAAAGTTATAGTATCAGTGGATAAAGGATCGATAGTTGGAAGTCCAGAAGGTAATTTAGGGACTGGATTCAACTTCAAGGCTCCTTCTTCTGGGTCTGGAATTATGACGGTAACAGCTAAGTATAATCTGGTTGGTGCAATAAAAAACGAGGTAGATCTTATACTTCAGGGATTTTTAAAGGCTGAACTTTTAAAGGGTGGAGTAGCTTATAAAGTTGGACTTCCGTTGGATATAAATTTGGCAAGCAAGGCAGAAAGTTCGTTATTTGGTCCTGTTTTTACGAAAAATTTTCTTGAAAGCCAGTTCAATTTAGCTCCAATAGTTGGTAGTCAAGAAGACGCATTGATTAAAATTCCTTCATTTAGCGTTGATAAGATTGGGGATATAGAAAAAGATGATAATAACCCCAACGGAACCAAAAACTTAATTGTTGAAGTTGAGTACGAAATTCCTTATAACCTCCCATATTCCATCTCAGATGCGCGTGCAGATGAGGGAGAAAACCTAGTATTCACAGTATCCCGTCGTGAACCGTCAAATGAGCCAGTATTTTTGGTACTTGAATATGAAAACGACACAGCAAAGGCAGGTGAAGACTATTTCCCTGGTCAAAGATCAGTAACAATTCCAGCCGGACAAGTTAGTGCTGATATTACTGTACCAACTACCGGAGATGACAAACCAGAGTCAACCGAAACTTTTAAAGTTAAACTGAAAAAATCTGATGGTTCAAGTTTTGCTACAAACGATCCTGTTACTACAATAGATGCAACAGGTATCATCATCGACAACGACCAAAAACCCGAACAGCCAAAAAATGGAGGCACAACCTACAACGACCCTCGGATCGTCACCATCGACAAACAATATCACGACTTCCAAGCCGCCGGAGAATTCACTTTAATTGAATCAACAACTGGCGACCTAAAAATCCAAGTCCGACAACAACCTATTAACAACAACCCCCGCAGCAACGTCGCCGACAATACTGCCGTAGCAACAGTTTTGGGTGGCAAACGCATAGGAATTTACAAAGGTCAAGGACTTTTAATCGATGGCCAACCAACCCAAATTTCCAACGATGATGCACTTGCCATTGGAAACGGTCGCATCTATCGTGAAGGCAGCACATATACCATTGTTTATCCAACTGGCGACCAACTTGTTGCCAAGGTAGTAGGAACTACCCGCGTCAATGTCGAGGTTTTCCTCACCGATGAACGCGAAGGAAAAGTCAAAGGACTACTAGGCAATTTCAACAAAAATCCTAAAGATGACCTAGCAAAACGCGACGGAACTGTAATTCCTGAACCAGTTTCCCAACAGCGACTTTACGGCGAATATGCTGATAGCTGGCGAGTCAATCAAGCTGAATCCTTATTCGACTACAATCCCGGCGAAAACACCAACACCTTTACCCTGCAAAATTACCCCCGCCAGAAAGTTAAAATCTCCGACTTAACCCCCGCTGATGTTGCAAAAGCCGAACAACTAATAGGCGATCGCATCAAAAATCCCACCACCCGCGAAGCTGCTATCATCGACCTCGTACTCACTGACTTCGATCCTGACATTCTTGAGGAAGCACTCAACGCACCAGATCCAGATAGCGTACTTGCGATCGCCTCCCCATTCACCGCCAACAGCGACTTTACCACCACCACCGTCAACACAGCCACAAAAATAGATATCCTAGCCAACGATACCACCGCCAAAGACCCCCTCTCCATCAAAGAATTCAACACAAAATCCGTTGCCGGCGGCATCATCACCCTCGACAACAACAACACCCCAGACGATAAAAGCGACGACCAACTCACCTACACCCCACCCCCAGACTTCACCGGCACCGATAAATTTAACTATCTCCTAACAGACGGCAAACAAATACAAGCCGCCACCGTTAATGTCAACATCAACAGCCTCAAACTTGACGACCTTTCCGGCAATAATGGCTTCGTCCTCAACGGCACAGAAGCAGGTAATTTCTCAGGAGTTGCTGTCAGCAAAACCGGAGATATCAACGGCGACAAAATTGACGATATCATAGTCGGATCGTTCGGTGCCGACCCCAATAACATCAACGCCGCAGGCAAAAGTCAAGTCATCTTTGGCACTCCAAAATTCCCCGCCAGCGTCAACCTTTCCCAACTCAACGGTCAAAATGGTTTCACCCTCAACGGCACTGATGCCGAAGGTTTCAGCGGCGGAACAGTCAGCAGTGCCGGCGATATCAACGGCGACGGCATCAAAGACTTTATTATTGGTGCTTTCGGTGCCGCTGTCAACGGTCAAAATAATGCCGGGAAAACTTACATTGTCTTCGGCACAAACAAAGGATTTCCTGCTAATTTCAACCTCGCTAATTTGAACGGTAATAATGGTTTTGCCGTCACAGGAACCAACACCTTTGACTATGCCGGCCTCTTTGCGACTGGCATTAGCGATATTAATGGCGATCGCATTGACGACGTACTCATCAGCGCACCCGGCCCCCTCGGTGGCACACCCGGTAAAAGCTACGTCATCTACGGCCGCACCACAGGTTTTTCTCCTAACTTAAACCTAGCTGAAATTAACAACAATAACGGCTTTGTAATTAACGGCATCGACGGCAATTCTAGCGGTACTGCCAGCAGCGGCGACATTAACGGCGACGGCATTATCGACCTTGTAATTGGTGCAGATGGCGGCAACACCAGCGGTGGCATTAATGCAGGCAAAACCTACGTTATATTCGGTCAGCAAGGCGGATTTACTGGCAGCGTCAACGTCCCACAATTAAATGGAACCACCGGATTTGTCATCGCTGGACTCAATGCCGAAGAACGTTCTGGTATCGCTCTTACCGCCACAGGAGATATCAACGGTGACGGCAATAAAGACATCGTAATTGGCTCTCCCGGTGCGACAGTTGGCGACCAAATTAACGCAGGCAAAACCTACGTAATTTTTGGCAAAAAAGAGGGATTCTCTGTCATTGTCAACCCCGCTGAATTAAACGGCAATAACGGCTTTACCATCTTCGGTTTCGATGCTGAAGGCTCAGCCGGAAATGCCGTTAGCTATGCCGGAGATATCAACAAAGATGGCTTTGACGACTTATTAATAGGAGCCTCCAGCGCTAACTCTGATGATAAAAACAATGCAGGCAAAACATTTGTTGTTTTTGGAAGTAAGGAATTTCCAGCTAATTTCAGCTTAGCAGAAGCTAACGGTAAGAATGCCTTAGTTTTAAATGGAGTAGAAACGGATGGTTTAGTTGGCACTGCTGTCAGCGGTGGGGGAGATATTAACGGCGACGGAATTGATGATATAATTGTTGGCGCACCTGGCAGTTTATTTCAAGATTCTCCCGGCAAAACTTATGCCGTTTTTGGTAGCCGAGGTTTCGGTTTTGCTAACCCGAATAATGGCTTGCAAGGCACTGTTGGGGATGATATTATCAACGGAACCCAAGCAGATGATACTATTTCCGACCGCCAAGGAAATGATAAAATCTTTGGCAATTCCGGTCAAGATGTGTTATCAGGCAATCTCAATGATGACTACTTAGACGGTGAAAAAGGGCAAGATATTCTCATCGGTGGAGATGGAAATGATTCGCTTTTTGGTGGACTTGGCAACGATGTACTTAAAGGCGACAATGGTAACGATATTCTCACCGGAGTTGACATCAATGCTATTAACCCAGGAATTGAGGAAATTGACACTTTAACGGGTGGAAGTGGTAGCGATACTTTCGTTTTGGGAGATGTCAATAACACTTACTACGATAACCTGGATAGTGACTACGCGCTGATTGCTGACTTTAATGCCAGTGAAGATAGTATCCAATTGCACGGTAAAGCCGATGATTATCTGTTAGTTCCTTTCTCGCAAGCTAACCAAACTGGTACGGCAATTTACCGCAAGGTGGCTCAAAATGAATTAATTAGTATTCTCCCAGGAGGTTCAAATTTGAGCTTAACTGGTAGCTATTTCAGGTTTAGCTGAGAATTGTGAGGCCAGTTTGCATTGTAAAATATCGAATAAAATCTGTAGGGGCGGGTTCGCATATGAATTTTGCCACCAACTAATAACCTTGATAAACCCGCCCTCACCCAACAGATAACCCCTTACAAATGTCCCCACGTCATCGTTAAATTCAATGATTTGTTGATTTATCGCTAGGATGGGGGCGGGTTTATATAATTTGTCTGTGGGTGTCAAATATGTTGGCGAACCCGCCCCTACAGGAATTGTAAAATGTTGGATAAAATTTATGCTAAAATATTGAATAAAATCCGTATGGATGGTTCAACGATGAATCTTGTCACCCACAGATAATCTTGATAAACCCGCCCCCACCAACCAATAACCCGATCGACAATCCCCACACAACCGTAAAATTAAATAAAATTCAATTATTATTAAATTATGTCATCACTAATCCTAATCCGCATTTTCATAGCAACCGCAGCCCTTTTCGGAGGTTTATCCGTTGCAGGCGGTGCTTTCGCCTCCCACGCTTTGAAAAATCAATTGAGCGATCGAGCTTTAACCATTTTTGAGACCGGCGCCCGATATCAAATGTACCATGCCCTGGCTCTATTACTCGTCGCTTTACTCTTGAGCCGCGCCCAAGAGTCTCAAACCTTTTTTGCAGTGGCTGGATGGGCTTTTATTGCCGGCACTCTCATCTTTTCAGGCAGTTTGTACGCCCTGAGTTTGAGCGACATCAAATGGCTGGGTGCAATTACGCCACTGGGGGGAGTTGCTTTTATTGTCGGTTGGGGATGTTTGGCAGTGGCAGCTTTTAGTTTTAAATAGAGATTGGCAATTCCCAATGCCAAATCCCTCGGCGATAGTTCCGCTTTTTGACCCCATGCCCTATGCCCTATGCCCTTTGCCCTTTGCCCAATTCCCTAATTATCAAACACATCGCTGGAAAACATCTCAGTCAAAGTACGCAAGTAAGGTATAAATACCGTTAAATCTTCAGCAGAAAGCCGCTCACATATTTCCCAAAATAAAATCAGCAGCATATCCTGCACTAACTCCCAACTTACATGAAGTTTGGGGTACAACATCACGCAAATTGGAAACAATTCTTGCTGTACCGGGCGAATACTACCTTCCAAAACGCACCAGCACAAATAGCTTTGAAAAATCTCGACATCCCGGATACCAGAAATTTTTATCTCCCGATCGCTCAAATAGCCACTGCTGCTGCGGTATCCTTGATGCTGGGCACTAGCTCGATCGTACACTGCACTAGCAATCTGAGTCGTGTGCTGCAACAAATGCTGAACGGCTAATAGAGCTCTTGAATTCGGGGGCTGATTCGCCGCAGCCTCGTTAATCTCTCCGTAGGGAATGTGCAGATAGTCGTCTACAACTTTTAAGTAGGGTGCAAATTCCGCTCGCTCTGACTCCGAAAGACATCCTAACAAGATTTTGCTAGTGTATTGAAACTGCATTGTCACAAATCCCAGCACTAACGGATCTGTCTCTGAGTATTTTCGCCTCACTTTGATAATATCTTTTCCCACCAGCACTGACAAGCGGAAAACAGGTTCTCTATCGGCATAAGCGTCTATTGCTTTCCGATATAATGTGCGAGAATCGGCGACAATTTCTAAAGAATTAATTAAACTTGGATCGATCGCGTGCCGCTCTATTTGTTTCCCTAAAAGAGCTTCTACTCTACTCCAAGCTATCTCGCTGGCTAATTTCAGGGTATCTGTCAATTTGTCAACTATTGGGGCCCTATTTCCCTCAAAATTAGTTAAATCGAGGCTGGGGAGAATTTGGCGTGGCCCTTGGTTCTCTCGTGTCGCAACTGTACTGTAATATTTTTTTGCCCAGCTAACTGCGAAGGAAGAAACGCTGACACATTTAGCTTTTGGGAGTTGGTCAGTGTCCAGTCCGGTAATACCTTGGGACGCCTGACTTGCCGTCTTTTGAAGTTGGTCGGCTGCTGGTAAAGATTTTGAAGATATTTGTGAAATACCCGTCATGATAAACCTCGTTTTTTTATTAAGTCGCACCCGATCGATTCCCCTAAGTTTTAACGTTGTCAACTACAATTTTCTGCATTTGTAAGCTGACAGTCATCAGCCATTACGCTTAAAGCTATAAGCAATTTGGCTCGACTGCCTGCATCTTTTATAAGTTGCACGTTAATAACGTTATTTATTGTGCGCTCGATCACCATCACCCTGTGATCGCGATCCTAATTTATTTTTTTGACCTATAAAGAGGACTGGAAATAAATTTAATTTGTCTTAAAATCTGATAATTAAAGTCAAATCGGCCTCAAACAAACTGCTGCTTGAAATACTTTATCTTTGTTTTGGAGCGCTTTTGTCGATCGCCCTAATTTCTTAATGAAGCTAGGCTACAGCACGATCTAGGGGTGACTTTGGTTAATTTATTTCTATAGCTGAATTAGAAATGTATTGTGAGTCTGGCGATTGTTAGTAAACTCTAACAAATTTAATAATCGGCTTTTCTAAATAAAAAATTAAATTTGAGATGAGAATCAGATTTATGTGCATTTCGTTAAGGCTATTGCCAGGGCTGTTTTTTGCGCTCGGTTTTTTAGCTGCGCCGTGAAGCGAAGCTATCCCGTAGGGAATTGCCCGCAATTGATCGTCGTCCATTCGATCGAACACCTACCCTTCAAAACCACAATTAGCGAGTGACTCGCCCGGTAGCCCGCACATTTTGCCCACTCTGACTTGTTCGAGTCCTCTGTCGGAGGCCCAAGCCTGTCCCTACAACGATAGGATTAGGTTGATGCGGGCCCCACGGGCGATCGATCCTCACAAACAGCACGGCCGGTATGTCTTTAAGGCTATGCCTTCGGGTAGGATTAGTAGGACGAGAGGAAGTGGATAAAATGAGCGCTAGCAGCAATTCAACAGAAATTAAGTTCGGAACCGATGGGTGGCGGGGACTGATTGCCCATGACTTTACTTTTGCCAACGTGCGAAAAGTCACCCGTGCGATCGCCAGTTACCTAGAAACCGCTTACACCAAAGACCGCCCAGTTCTAGTCTCCTACGATACCCGCTTTCTGGCAGACGAGTTCGCCCGCACCTCGGCGGAAGTATTGGCAGATTTGGGATGGACGGTGAAAGTGGTCGATCGAGATTGCCCCACACCAGTCATCGCCTACAGCGCCAAGCATCTCAACTCCGCAGGAGCCCTGATGTTCACGGCTTCGCACAATCCCGCACCTTACTGCGGCATCAAATACATCCCCGACTACGCGGGCCCGGCCACCCCGGAAATTACTGATACCATTGTGGCAAATATTGCTGGTGCTTCTGATGCCCCAGCCAAAGGCAGCCACAACGATAAAATCTCCAGTTTTGACCCGAAACCCGAATATCTGAAGTTTCTTTATACTTTGATCGATGTGGAGCGGATTCGCTCTGCTAAGTTGAAGGTGAAGTACGACGCTCTCTACTCGACTTCTCGCGGCTATCTCGACGGCGTTTTGGAACACTGCGGCTGCGAAGTCGAAAGTTTTCACACCTACCGCGACGTGCTGTTTGGTGGCGGAATGCCCGAACCCAAGGGGGAACAGTTAGTTGAGTTGGTGGAAGCTGTTAAGAAGGATTCGGCGGATTTGGGTTTAGCTACCGATGGCGACAGCGATCGCTTTGGTATTGTTGACGAGTTGGGAAATGTCTTGACTCCAAATACTGTACTGTTGCTGCTGGCACGTCACTTGGTTAAGAATAAAGGATTGACTGGGGCGATCGTCCGTACAGTCGCAACTACCCACTTGCTGGACAATTTGGCCGCCAAGTACGGTTTAACAATCTACGAAACCGCAGTCGGTTTTAAATACATCGGCGAAAAAATGCGGGAAACTGCGGTGCTCATCGGTGGGGAAGAGTCTGGCGGTTTGAGCGTTTTGGGTCACATTCCTGAAAAAGACGGGATTTTGGCTGATATGCTAGTTGCTGAGGCGATCGCCTATGAAGGCAAACCGCTTTCTCAGCTAGTCGAAGAAGCCATTAAAGAAGCCGACGGCCCCCTGTACAACAAACGTTTGGACTTGCACCTAGAAGAAGCCCACAAAGCAGCCGTTTTGGAATCTTTTACCAAGAATCCCCCCACAGAAATAGCAGGTATCGGCGTTAAGGAAATCGGCCGCAAAGACGGGATTAAACTTTATCTTGAAGACGGTGGCTGGGTACTGCTGCGGCCTTCGGGAACCGAACCCTTGATGCGCGTTTACATGGAAACCAATTCTGTGGAAAAAGAAAGCCAAGTTGCCCAACACATGGAAAAGGTAATTTCCCAGTTAGAACCTGTTTAAATTTCTACCTATTCCAACGGGGGTTTTTCCCCTAGCGCTTGGGATTGTGAGGTGCGCCGAAGCGCACCTTACGTATTTTTGATAACTCTGGCAAAGCCTCTGAACATTAATCATCGATACTGCTGGGCCAGTTATATATTTGCAATACACTGGGATTTGTTAAAGTTTGGGATTTGTAAATTTATCTATTTATTTTTAATTTTTAATTAATTTAAAAAATTCCTAAATTTTTTCCGAATCTACTTGACTTTTATCCAGATAAAATTGTATATTATTAAATAATGGGGTGTTTGGAAAAATAAAATTTTCACACATATTTCGATTATAAAACAATTATACAAGTTAAATTACTAGCCTGTCAACCCGTTTATGAAAACAATTCCTCTGCTCGCCATTAGTTTTTTAGTAGCAATTTTAGTAAGCGCGATCGGCATTATCTCAGTGCAGAACGCCGCCCCAGTATCCTTAAACTTTATCTTTTTTCAATCGATACAAATGCCCGTAGGAGTAGTATTGGCAATGAGCCTGAGTGCAGGACTGATCGGAGGTGCGCTACTGCAACCGCTGTGGAACCTTTCAGATTCCCAAAACTCGCGTCCTAAATTTCAGGCCAATCCAGAAGAATCCGACACCGTACAATATTAAATTGATGTGATCCCTTATAGGGAATATACCTGACCGTCAATCAGCAGCCGAGTAATTCCCTTTGCTCGCAAATAAGGTGCTGCTTTTTGCAGCATACTGCTGTCAGGAATCTTGAAAACCCTTTGATTGCGAGTAGCAAACCGGCGGGCCACTCGGTGATTGTCAAACACTGCCAGAGTTTTCTCGCGAATTTCCGCCGCCGGAATTTGACCGAGTTCGCCAAAAGCTTTTAGAGGTCTGGTGATTAACTCCGCCGCCCGATCGACCACCAAATAACAAATTTTGGGCAGAGATGCTTCGCTTAAAGGCAAAACTTCAATCAGCCCTGTACCCCGAAGCTCGTTAGCGAAGCCCTCGAAGAGGATCGACTCCCCTGACGATATTGAACCCAGCAGACGGCCTTCAAATAGAGAGTCTTCATCGTCTAAATCTTCGTCGAAGTCGTCATCTAAATCATCCTCATCCTCATCCTCATCCTCGTCATCTTCCTCGAAATCGCTAAAATCTTCA
The DNA here is from genome assembly GCF_036705405.1 of Microcoleus sp. B13-B6. NCBI lineage: Bacteria > Bacillati > Cyanobacteriota > Cyanophyceae > Oscillatoriales > Microcoleaceae > Microcoleus > Microcoleus sp. B13-B6. The sequence goes on along the minus strand of NZ_JAUBUJ010000043.1, from coordinate 36,209 downwards.
CCTGCCAGCAGCCCGGATGCTGGCAGCATTGCCTTTAGTTCACCAGTTACAACAGCACGGTGGCTGCGATCGGCAAGATTGGCTGCTTGGGCATCTGGCACATCAGAAACATCCAAATCCGACTCTACATTCCCTCGAATTTCGAGTTCTGGAACTGGTTCAGGGACTGCTCCAGAACGCTTTCGGATCGTCGGTCTCGAATTTGCGGCTGACTGCAGGAGGGGGACTGACTCCGACAGGGGGACACCTACAGGATCGATTTCGCCATCTGCCGACGGCTCAGTAGTCCTCTCTGTCGGTTCAGAAACACTGGTGCTAGAGGACAAACGCTTTTGTTTTTGCTGCACTAGAAATTCGTATTCCGGCCCCGACAAAGCCCCCTGAATGATGCGCCTCACAGTCGAACTGCTCACTCCGTAGCGCTTTGCCAGAGTGATAGTATTCTCGTTTGACTGTCGGTACAGCCTGATGAGTTCGCGTTTGTCTGAATCGGAGAGTTTTGTAGGCGTCATGCCAAGTTTTCCAGCAAAAAGACTTGATACTCCCGACTGATGAATCAGGGGGATTCTTGACTAAGACCATAAAGGGACTTTCAAAGGCGTTATCAATGCGCCTCTACTGACTTCTTTGAGACAAAGCCCCAAAGTTGCCGCTACTTTTCTACCGATAATTAAAGTCAGTGAAGGAGTCGCCTCCTCCACTGCTCTACAAAACGGAACGTGATAGTTTCCCATCATTCCGCTCCTCAATAAAACGGCTGTTGTCATCAGTACGTCATTACCAACATATCGTTTTCCCACGCCCAAAGGCTTGGTTCCACTGGTGGCTTAGGTTTAGCACTTTTGCAGCTAGATTTGTTACCGAGACTACCATCATTGGCAGTCTTTGTGTCATGGCAATGTCGATGAAGTAGCTGCCAATTATCATACAATTCCCTTCCACCTTTCGATTTGGGGATGATGTGGTCAACCTCTATCGAATCTCCATCTTTGAAGTAGTTATCGCAGTGAGCGCATTTCCCTTTTTGTCGCTTGAGTAGTTTAGCCACTCTTACGGGTATTTCGGGGTGTACTCCCATTCTTGAACTCCAATATATCCAGTCCCCGTCATAGGGTGATGCCATCCCTTTTACTTTTACATAGCGTTTTATTTCAGTGGAGCTATGTTGTATGAGCTTTAGAGGATTGTTACCCTCTCCGGTTGCGAACACCCAGTTATTGCCTTCTACGGTTTTGAAGTATTTAAGGCGTGTCCACCCTCTGCCCTTGTTCCTATGACGATGGCGACCCCATTTGAGGAGCTTCCAAACCACTAAGTGCCATAGCCTATCAAATACTTTCTGACTGACGACTGTTGAGAAGTAGTTACACCAACCCCTAATGATAGGATTGAGATTTTTTATTAAAGTCGCTTGGTTTAACCCACGTGATTTATTTATTACTTCCGCAACTTTTCTGTAGTGCCTTTTCTGACTTTCCTTGCTGGGGGTGATAATAGTTTTAAAGCCCAATAAAGTGCCTCTGGTTCCCTTACTTGAGTTGTGTTTTCCTACTGGAAACTGCTTGATGTTGAATCCTAGAAAGTTAAATCCCGGTTTTTCACCATCTAGTTTATTCAGGGTGTGGGCTAATCTTGTTTTACTCGGCTTTAATTCTAACCCAATGTCACTTAACCACTTCTCTATCTCAACCTTACACAGCTTCACAACTTCTAAATCCTCATGGAGGACTACGAAATCGTCCGCATATCGTATCAGTGAAATCGATTTGATTTTGTCTCGTAATCCATAAGTATGACCACGATAGTCTCTCATCTCGAATTTTGGGGCTAAACCCCTAATCAATTCCTCAATCCCATGTAAGGCGACATTGGCGAGTAGAGGAGAAATCACCCCGCCCTGTGGTGTCCCTTCATCAGTTGGGAACAGCTTGTTTCCATCCATAACACCAGCTTTTAACCAAGCTCGGATTTGTCTCCGTAGGGTAGGATAGGTATTTAATTTTGAGAGAAGTACATCATGGTTAATGCGGTCGAAACATTTACTAATGTCGGCATCCAGAACATATTTTGATTTCTGACTTACCGCATTGAATATTGCTCCTATCGCATCGTGGCACGAGCGTCCTGGTCTGAACCCGTATGAGTTAGGTTCAAATCGCGCTTCCCATTCTGGTTCTAACACCAGTTTGACTAACGCGCGGCATCGCTCGGTCTTCCATTGTCGGTATACCTAAAGGTCTTTCCTCATCTGTCCCTGGTTTGGGTATCCAAACCCGGCGTGTTGGTTTAACCTTAGAACCCAATGATATTTTATTTATCAATGCGAGACGTTGCTTTGGATTCAGTGATTTAACACCGTCTACGCCTGCTGTCTTCTTGCCTTGATTATCCTGAGTTACCCGACGAACCGAAGCGGCTTTTGCTGCCCAAGAGCTTATCAAAAGTTTCTGGAGTCTGCGTACTAGCTTGACATCACCACGATTAGACGCTTGATATATCCGATGAATGCAATTTAAAAACGTTACGCTCTAGCTTTCGCCAGTTGATATCGTTCCATTCATACATCGGTTTTTCTGCCGTGTTCATAACTTATTCATTGCTACTTGTAGCTATACCATCCGTATTACCGTAAGTCCGTTAGCATATCCTCACCATTACAGTGAGACGTTGGCTTTTGACTCAATCTCTACCACCTGTTACCTGGAAATCCAGATATTTCGTCTTAGCTGACTGCTCGAAGTTTTCGACCTCTCCGAGAGTAATCAGGTGGGTTACTTCGTTCCTCACAACCATTGGTTTGTTCCGTTAGGATGTCACCTTTTCACCGAGTTTTTGGGTAACGTAGGTATGTCGAGCCAAATTCTCATACCACCCTGTACTAATGCCCTTTTGGGACTGCCAGCGCATGAAGCCTTATTTCGCTGGTTCGGCGTAACGGTGATTCACGCAGTGACTTCGCTTTCGCTATCCGTAGGAACTTGCTCACGGGATACCACTTTAGGCTAGTAGCTCTTTCCGCTTTTTATCCCCGCTTCACCGATTGATGGCTAGTCTCTACAGTGGGGGATATGCTTTCACCTCTACGTTTGGGGGGCAGGGTTTGACGCTTTCTAGGATACTTACGCTCACCTGCAAGGTTGTGAAGTTGTCATCTACAAGGGATTAAAGTGCGAACTCAATCCTAATGGATTACCCTGTAGAAGCCAGTCATCCCCCGATTTCTCGGTTTCGACTGAACGAATCGCACTTGCCTGCCCCATTGCAATCAGCATTAATCAACAAACCTTCAAGAGTACGGTACAATCCGCGCTTAATTCTTTGACCGCAAGGTTGCCACCCTTCTGGTTTTTCGCAGAATTTAGGTAGCAAATCAAGATCGATAAAGGAAGCCTTCGACGTATACGACTCTTCGGTTTCCACAAACCGAATCCCGTACTGCTCGCATAACTGAGCAATACGGGATTTTAGCCGGCCAGTTGGAATCTGAACAAAATTTTGATTAGTTTTATTTCCTAAACTAATACCATTTTTCATGACAGCATTCCAGCCGAATACTACAGTACCAATTTTATTGAGCAAGCAATGATTTATTACTTTTCGAGCTGCTTTGTTGACAGCATCCCGCATGGTGCGATTGCGATTCTCAGTTAAACCCTCCAATCGTTTTGACCAGTAACCATTCGCTTTCCCTGACATCAAAAACGCAACACGCTTGTTATATCCTTGATTGATGGACTTCAGATGTCGTCCGTCAATTATTAAGCTAGTCCCCACATTGCTGATACAAGTCAACCAATTGTTCATCCCGTGGTCGATCATCAAGACCTTGGATTGGTCTACCTCTACTTGGACATCTTTCAGTTTGTAAATCAACTCTAAATAGAAGGCACCGTTTCGAGGTAGAATCCTATATTCTCTGATTGCTTTGTAGTCGAGATTGGTAGGCTGAGGAAGATAGAAAGCATCCAAGCCGAACCAAGTTTTAACCTTGCTGCCCAATGGGAATCTCAGTAGTCCATCCTTAAGCCGGACAGAGCGACCTGTATAAGTCACTAAAGCTAGACCGCCTTGTCGATAATTCGGTAATCTAGGTCTTTGGGTTACAGTGCCTTTGCGAATTCCTCTCAGTAGTCCAATGTAGGATTTAAAAGACTCAGCGACGGTAGTTAAAATCTGTTGCGCGGTATCCGAATAAAATGCTTTGTAATGCAAGTTCTGGTTTTCTGTACCAAGCACTTTGTGCAACTGGGCCCTACTCGGTATCTTGCCTGTCTTGAAGTACATTTGGCGAGCATAATATATTCCGCAGTTCGTCAACTTTGACGACTCGCTACAAAGGAATTCTAGAATTGCTTTTAAGTCTGTATTGGGACTTATTAGATTTTGTTGGCATCCAAACATATTCTCTTTCCTCCCTGTTAAATTATACTATCATAGTAGGATTTCATCCGGTCAAAAATAAACAATATAATTCTGTTTATGTTCATGATTTGACCCCTGCTGTAGATCGATCTACAGCAGGGGTCAAATCTGTCGTAGCCTATCTTCTGCTATGAAGGAATTAATTGAGGATAAAGATGTTAGGCGACGGTCGTCGCTGCCGCTTTCCTCCCCATGTCTAAAGCCAGGGCTTCTCGCTCGTTTTTTGGTGAAAAGACGCAGGCTAGCAGTCAGCGAACTGTGATTTTTCATTTTCGATTTCAAGCTCACAGATGCCGACAAGGGCCAAACAGCTTTCGCGTCCCCATCGCTTGCCAAAGCAACCCTAACCTCAAATCGCTAGGCTGCGCGACGACTGCGCCTGCTCTGGCGAGAACGGGTTGAGATGTCATGTTCCAAGATAGCTCCAATTCCGAACAGGATGGCGCTGAAAACAAAAAAGACTTCGAGCAAACTGCCGCTTTGATAAGTACCCTCAGCCTGAGTATCGCGCCATTTAAAGTACATATCTGCGATGTAAAGCGAAAAAGTTGCCGCCGCAATCATTCTCCAAGATTGGGAAAAACGTCCTCCCCAAAACGCCAGCAGCAATGCAGTAGCAATAATCAGCAGAAAAACGTCCCCGACGATGTAAAACAAATTGATTGCATAGGCGTAAGGCGACAGTTGCTTGTCAAGTGCTATTACCCATGCGGGAGTTTTACTTGGTTCTGCTGCTGCTTCTTCTTCTTCGGGTGCGGATTTAGCAGCAGTCGCGGCTGTTCCTTTTACCATGGAGTTGGACGAATTTTCTAAACCAGGCCCTTTTGCCCCAGGCGCTGGCGCAGAGCCTGTCACTACTTCCTGGGTGGCTGCTGGAGACATTCCTAGCTGTAGCCTCCAAGACTCAGGTGCAGCAACCCAGATAGCTACAGCAATCCCGAAGGCTGCAATTCCCGCTAACAAAGCCCACTGCCAAATTTCTAGATTCAGCCGTTTGGAAGTCACAGCGATCACCATGCCCCCAATCAGTACCACATAGCTGCCCAGATAAAAGGCATCTGCGGGGGACACGTCCGGGTCGGCCTCGAAATACAGTTCCCAAATGCCAAATAGCACACCGCCGATAAAATAGAACAGCATCCCCAGACCAATGCCCAGCCAGACGTTGCGCCCGCTGACCATGTGCGGGCTTTGCCAGTTTCTAAAACAAACTAATGCAGCTCCCAGGTATGCCCCGCATTCAAAAATATAAGTGCCGATCGAGTACCACAGAGGTAAACCCTCTTCTGCTGAGAGGGGGACGCTGAACAGCAAAAAGAACAGCAGCGCCATGACAGCCCAGACAATGCCCACAATCACTAGGGTCTGAGCTGACAGTAAAGATGAAGATGTAGATGACTTTTCTGAAGTGCTACTCATAGGGATTCCACGAGACCTAACTAGCGGTTGAACGCACCCCATCTCAATCTTTGATTGGAGATGAGGATTCTTTCGCCAAAAACCTTAAAAAACCTCGATCTGACGCTTCCGGGATAACTGGCGTCCTCAGTGTGTCGTCGGGGCTTTTGCCCTCGTACACTATAGAAAGACTAAGCAAGAATAATATCTATTTACTAATTCAATAAATTAGTTGTTAGTCGATCTTGTACCCGGAAATATAATGATAGACATACGGTAGATGTCTCCACCCTTAAGGTTTTTACAGTACCAAATCTATCTCTGAAATTATACCCTCAAAGGTTGAGGTATCTGTTTTTTTGCTTTCCCATTTCCCTACTCATATCAATGATTCTAGGCGGGTAATGCGATCGAAACTTAGTTAAATTGCCAGACCATAGGTGGCATCCAAACCGAATCAACAATTTGGTTGGTCAATACAAGTTGGCAATCCAACCTGTATATCGCGTACCCCCTACAGCGCAATTATCTAATATCCATTATCTCGACCCAATTGTCTGAGCAATTGTCACAGATTTTCTATCCTGCGATCCACAACTTGTTGAGGGCTGATTGTTTCAGCCAATCTAGAAACTGAGTCCGATCCGGTGCTGGCATATCTTGCAGCACATCGCTCACTCCCTCCGCGAAGTCCGTATTGCCAAAATATGATTTGCCCAAGCGGTGGAGTTCTTGCAATAAGGTCTTGAGATGCTGCTCTTGCCAAGGAGGCACCTTGTGATTTTGCAAGGGACTAACGGTTAGCCAGTTTTTTATCGCATCAGGGGAGTCTGCCTGGGGGAAGTTTCCCTGCTGAAATACCTTGGCGATATCTTTCTGAAACGATGTGGCTTGCCTTGCGCCTAAGAGGTCTTCTACATCGAAGTAAACAGCTTGGAGGAGCAGCAGACAAGCCTGCGCGAACAGTGGTGCTTTGGCTGCTTCATTCCCTGCCGGTTCTTCACCGGCAAGCTGATCTAAACGGACTTTTCCCCAGACGCTATATCTATCCGGCTCTTCTAGCAGAACACAGGCTTTGCCTCGGTTGTCGGTTAAGTCCCGCCACAAGGCTCTGGCGTCTTCTGCTTGCTTGCCGTTGAAGGCGCTGATCAGGCGAAAAGTCTGCCCCTGATAATTGAGAATGGGAATTTGTTGATCCCGTTTTGGGTGTTGAAAATTGGTTATTTCAACATCCTGCCGTTTCAGAATAAACATGACACTGCGATTTGACTCCTGTCATGGCCGAGGTGCTGTGCTTTTGACACTCCCGATGCCTAAAGGCGAAGGGATTCTTGATTCAGCGAGTCCACTTAAATTAGCAGGATTGCTCCCGATCACCCAGAGATGGTTCTGCTACACAAAACTTGGCTAAACTTATTTAAGTCTCACCATTCAATCAGGATTGCTCCTAAAGGGTCTGCTTCCTGTTTCACCCAAGGGAGTCGGCTCCTTCTTGTCCACAGGCGTTAATTTGGGTGTAGCCCGCCCTAATTGAGTTAATTTTAGTTGAAGCTTTTAGCCATGAGTCATCCAATATTTTCAACCAATTTAACGAAACGCGGACTCGCGTTCGACCTTGTAACAGGCTGGTCAGTTTTGACTTGCACGGTGGTTTACTCTCCCAGATAATTAAGCCTTTGTTTTCGGCACTGAGGTAATCATACCGCCCAGAATGTTAACCATTCAAGTTAAGTATGACTAATTTTAGTAAACTTTTTGGCTATTTAGTCCAACTCCTCAAGCGTTCCGATACTTTTTTGCTAACAAATGCTAACAAATATCTAAGCTGAGATTGTCTCTCAGCCTTGGCGTATAAATCAATGCACGAAGGAAAATCCCCCGCGCACAATTTAGGACTGCTGTACTGGCAACGCTTGATTTTCGCGCTCGTGCTGAGCAGGCGATTGACTGTTTTGCTTTGATGCCGTAGAGGAAGCTTATATAAAGGCTCCGTACCATCAGGGATTTTCACCTGAGTCTTTCAATCCTAGTTCTACCACATTTTTATCAAATATCAAGTCGAGCAGAATGTTAGCCAACATAACTCAATATCAGCAAATTAGTCATTCTGACTCAACTCATACCTCAAATCAGGGGACGATCTCTGGTTTGGCGGTAATGGGGTCAGCGTTTTAGGCTTTGCCACTAGGGGAGGTTAACATAACCAATAGACATCGGGGAAAAAGCACCTGTGACTCTTTTGCTGTCTGAGTTCCGTCTTAATGGGGAGAGATATCCGATCGACCAAATAGTTGGGTTTCAACTCGACCTCTAAATACTTTACCCGAGTTCACCAAAAAACGAGCGAGAAGCACCGGGCTACCGACATGGGGAGGAAAGCGGCTGCGACGACCGTCGCCGTGGAATGATCGCAACTTGAGTCGCAATGATATGATAAGTGCAGCGATTAAGAATAACCATCTACGTGTTGAAGCATTTTAGTTTCGGTGAGATTCCGGCACAGTAAGCCACTACTGCCTTTGAGCAGGAAGCCTATTTAACTGACAAAAAATATCAAAATGTGGAGCGTACCTATCTGGCATAAGTGATGGACTCCGAAAGCCGAAAAAAGCCAAAAGTATACGCAAAGCTTGGATTCGTCCATGCTGAGTGGGTAGAGGCGCATTGATAACGCCTTTGAAAGTCCCTTTGTGGTCTAATCAAGAATCCCCCTGATTCATCAGTGAGGAGTATCAAATAATTTACTTGCTCGATCGCACACTGCACCGATACAATAATCTTGTTAGCGATTTTTGAGTTGGGTGCGTAACTCAGTTGGATAGAGTAGCTGCCTTCTAAGCAGCGAGCCGCAGGTTCAAGTCCTGCCGTACCCGTTAGGTAATCCTTTTGCGTAGCAAGGGTTTCAGGTTGACTAAGCTACCGAGAGTCTGGTTTTCCGCTCATCTTTAGCTCAGTCCTACTCTTCTAAGTAGCTGAGTATGTCCAAAACTGCCTCCATATCTGCCAAGTTTGCGCCGGACTTTTTGCGTCTGGTCTTCAACTTGTTAAGCAGGTCGGCCGGCTCTGGAAATTCTGCGACGGTCGGAGCCGAGTTTTTATTTGCTTGCCGATCGCGCTGCGCTTCCTTGAGTTCTTGTTCCAACATCTGCACCTTCAGTCCTAAATCGCCGTTGCGCTCGTGTAACTCATTCAGTTCCTTATCCCATTCTGCAAGCTGCTTGTTGGCCGCTTTCAATTCCTGCCTGAGTGATTCATCGTTGCCGTCACTCAGGCACTCAATTTTCCCAGCCGTTCCTCAATGGCGGCCATCCGTTCCATCACCGGGTCAAGGCGATCGGCTACAGCCTTGTCTACAGTGTCTACAATTTCTGTAGACACGACGCTATCATTGCTTCGTGTAGACAAATCTGTAGACGATGTAGACACTATCGGTGTAGACAAAGTAGACAGCGCTGTAGACGTGCCTGAGACTTCCTTGAGAATGCGTTGTGCAGCTTGACTAAGTGACTCACCGTCTAGCTTCTGAGCTTCTATCCAGTTCAGGAAGTGACCAGAAGCCCTAAACGATACAACTTGACTTTGACTCATTGTAGACACCTGTATACAGTATTTGTCTACAATAACTGATATCTGTCTACAGTGTCAACAGTTTGTAGGCAAAACTTGTAGACATGAAAATCCCCCAGTTAAGGGGGATGGGATTGATCCGTCAGTTGTCAGGCAGTGGCTAAATTTTTCCTTGGAGACGGATGAGTTCAGCAATTCGCTCACGGACTAACTCGTCTTCTCCCTCCAACCAGTCAGCGATAGTAGCAGTGCTGTATTTCCGTCCCGGAGTATTCCATCCGAACATTTGAGTAAGCAGGGCTTGTAAATGTTCAGAATGGTACTCTGGCCACCAGATTAGTGCAATGTCTCGCATTTTTTCTGCGTCCTCTAGGGTGATAACTTCAGGTACTGATGCCACTGCCGGCTCTGACTCCGGTTTTAGCGGGGATTGAGATTGCTGAGGTTGAGTGAGTATGTTTACCATTTTCTCGCGCTCGCTTTGTGGCTGTTTTGAGAACCATTGCAAAAATTCTGTAAAAGGTGAGGAAATTGAGTTGCCAGAGTTGCCAGCGCTCTGTGTAAGGGTTTGTGGGTTGCCAACTGGGTTGCCAACTGGGTTGCCAATATTTTCTGGCAACTCACCTGGCAACCCTGTAACCCTTTCTGCGTCTACTGGCAACCCTGGCGACCCAGTTTTGCCACTTCTTGTGGAACTTTGTACAAAGCTAATTCCAAGCAAGTATTTTTGCCCTCTCCGTTCCATTTCGTCACGACCGTTATATCGGTGAACTTGTACTTTAGGGAAAATCTCGCACAACCTTGAATACAACTGGTTTACAGCTTTCACCGGAGCGTCATATTTATTGGAAAGTTCATTCCAAATCAGCTTCTCCTTGGTGCCACTAGTCTCTCGCTCTAGAATCCCTGCATCCTCATACCAAGCTTGCAATTGCTCCCACAAATCTTTAACCCAGACGCGACCGCCAGACTGAACCTCCAAACCAACCTCGCGGGCAAACTGCCACAAATGCCGGCTTTCCTCCTGAGCTTCTCGCATCGCCTCACGGGTTGCCTTGTAGTCAATCCCCTCTTTTAGTAGCAGTGGCAACCGCTCCAACATCTTGTTGAGCATCGCCGGCGCAATCCGCTCAAGGATAAAGTTCTCATCATCCTTAAAGCGCGGGTCAGCCTCTAATTCACCCTGAGACGGGTCAGCATTGTGCTTGTAAGTCTTCTTGAAACTCAGGATGCCGTAGCGGTCATCAATGGCGGCCGTCCCTCCAGTGATAGAGGGTAGTTTGTTGCAGTTGGCAAAGAAGACGGCCGCAGGCTTGTACTCATAACCATCCTTGCCCTTGCGTTCAATATCAATGATGTCGCCTGTGATTAACTGCTTAAGACTCTGGATGGTGTCGAGGTCTACTTTTGCAGTATTCTCGGAAGCCCAATTACAAATACTTCCTTCAATTCCTGCTAGAGAGAACTTGCGGCCATTGTCATAGGACTTGAAATCTGACAGCGACTTGCCAGTCATCCCCCGCCCAAAGACAGCGGACAACACAGCCCGCAATGTATCCTTGCCGTTAGCCCCCTCGCCGTGGCACAGCAAACCTTTAACGCCCCGTCCCGTCAGCTTGGAGCGAACAAGCTTCAAATTCAACGCAGCAGCAGCAGTCCGCAAAAATACCTCACGCTGCGACGGTTCCAAGCATTCTAAAAGGCGATCGCAATCTGTCGGGTCAATGTCAGGGTCATACTTGCAGCCAACATAGGTATAGACCTGGTTAGGGTCATGTGGCACAAACGAGTGAGAACCGTCAGGGTTAATTTTCACTACCCCGTTAGAGCAGTTCAAGCCGTCAGGATTTATTTTGTTTGGGTCAACCCAGTTCTGATCGATAACCCACGTCAGAATCTCAGTTCTGTTACTAGACCTGGCTCGGTTGTTGACCCAAACACCCTTTACCTTCTCCGCGTAGGTATTGAGCCAGTCACCGATACGGCGCTTTTCCTCGGATTCCGATCGCAATTCGTAGTGACTGCCGACATAGCGATAAAGCTGACCTCCAATAGCTTTCCAGTGACCGTCTGAGTAAAGTGCAGCCTCTGCCTTCTGTACGAAGTTTTGCAGTGCAGTCGGTGCTGTGTCTGGGATGTAGTCACTTTTACTACTGTCATACTTCTGGCATACTACTTCTTCTCGCGTGCGCGGGTGAGGAGTTAAAGAAATATTAGGAGTTAATTCCGTTGCAGTGTTATTGACTGCTTCCTCCATCCGTTGAATAAATTCCTCGCTGTCTATGGCTTCCAAGATTTCTCGGATGTCTCCCGCATCTGGAATATCTGGGTAGATGACACACGGGTCAACAACCACACAAGGGAATCGGATGTGACGGGCAACCAGCCAGACTCCTTGACTTTTCTTGATACCCGCGTCATCGTTATCGCGCAACACTGCAACACTGACGTTTTTGCCTGTCGCTTGCAGAGTTTCGAGCATTATCTGAATTTCGGGGTCACCCCAATTGGAACCTTGCAGCGTTAGTCCTGCGATGCCGATGCCCCTCGCACGGTCTACATTGTCTTCCCCTTCAAGCGTCAGAACGAGAACGGGTTCACCGTCTGGTAGTGCTTTTAGTAGTTCGACAACTTCATCAATCCGATATGCCGGCCAGCGAGTATCGCCTTTGCTCCAGACTTCCTTGCCACTGGGGTCGATGTGAATTTGGCGACAGGTTTTGTCGCGTCCCTTTGGTTTACTTGCATCGGGCCAATCAAACCGCAAAACCTTTTGAGTGTCGCTGTAGGCGTAGGTGATTTGTGTAGCACTATCTGGAACGCCTTTAGGGAAGTATTTAGGTTGTTCGGTTCGGGGTGGTTTTCCGGGTGCGGGTAATCTCAGAAGTTTCGCGCCGATCGGAACTGGTACGGGTAGGTATTCCTTCTTTTTGGCTTTTGGCTTTGATGCCTGTGGTTTACTTACCTGTTGCTTAAGTTTTTCTTCCTCGCACTCTGCTAAAAATTCAGCCAGTGGCCGGATAGCTTCCCGAATATCAGCGGTTGAGCAAGCGTTTGTCCAGCACTGGTACTTACCGTTCTTGGAGTTAATCCCTAAACTGTGGCCCTCGCAAACAGGGCAAATATAGTAATTTTTGGCTTTGCCTGGTTCCAGTTTGTTGAGATGGTCGCGGATGTCGAATTTTTTGGGGGTGCTTGAAATTTGCTCGTTATCTGGAGTAGAATTGTCGTACATAAATTTAGCTCGCCCACAGCGAGTCTGAATGTGGATAAAGCCTCAAAACCGTTGCGTAAGGGTTCCAATCTTCGAGCAGCGGTTTTTTGGTGTTTAGTTAGGTTTTTGAAAAATTGAAAGCTCAAGTGGAACCAGCTTTTCTGGCGTCAGGGTATGACGTTAAAAAGCCAGTCTTCCTCGTGCAAATGAGAGTCCAGCTTAAGTTTTGGTGGGTCGTATGCACGCGCAGTCGTTTCACGGTACTGCCTGTCTATCGGGTCTTAACCCGCCCCTCCTAGCAACCTACTTTGGGAGATTCCCGGATTCATTCGTCACCATCGACCGAGCAACAAACCCACCTACTCTTTCTCTTGCAAAGCATTTCTTTGGGCTGCCTACCGGATGCACCCCGATTGCTCAAGGTTGAGGCTCCACCACTTTAAATTCTAGGGCTTACCCGACCGCAACTGACACCACTTCGTTAAAATTTTGGCGTCAACTTGTCCGATTGAAATCATTTCCCCTACAACAAAAATCATCGCGGACAAGCTGCCACTCAAAATTTTTGTCAGTTGCTACTTAGTGTCGCTGTAATTTCTAGGGTATGGTAACTGAGGACGAGCTTTATATCCAGGAAGCGGACAATCGGGAGGAGTAATGAAAAAAGCTACAGAAGCAGGAAGTTGCCCTTCATTTGCATCCATATAAGAAACTACTTGCAAAATCCTCTCTACATAAAGCGCAGGTATCCGTACCAACTTAGTTTTTCCAGCAACTTGCCATTTATAAGGTCTGCCCGCCCGCAACCTCAAACCGCCTACCTTGTTTTTTTTGACTCTCATTTTGTTACACAATTAACTTTTGGTTACACAATCACATTTAGCTACAACCCTTACTCTGTATCCCCCCTAAGTATTATATTTCTTTATCTTATTTCTGTTATACCGGGTATTACTCGCCCCGGTTGGCCTGCGGCGCCATAAATTCTAACTATCGCGGCTGGGGGGGCGGGCCATACCCGGCTCCCCCCCCCCAGCCCACGTTTTCATCCTCCTTCTATTAAGCGTTTATACTCAGATTCAGCAGCTTTGTATTTTGGTGAGCCTCCCTTGCTAACCCCCCATACCTCAAGGATGATTTTCGCTTTACCCCATCCCTTAGCCTTCAGTTGCAGCGCTCGTTCAGCGCGTTCTGATTCAGCGTTCTGAGAGTCGTTCTGTTCGGGTTCAGCTAGTTGTTTTTGGGCGATCGGTTCTGATTCCTCTTCCCCGTCATAAGTCAGTGCCAGTAAGCGTTCTAGCTGTTCTCGCGGGTTCAAAATTTGTTCAGCTTCTTGCTGTCGCTGTTGTTGAGAAATGTAAACAGATGTACTGATTTCGTCAATCGTATCAGCCTTGATAGCCTTAGCTTTCATCGCCTCGATTTCATCTTGTTCTGACTGTTCGCGAGCGATATTACCAGCGACCACAGAGCAAGCGATCGCAGCACACAAACTGACACCTTGCAGTGCTTTATGAGTGTTTAGCTTTTTGTCCAGGGCTGCTAGTGGAGTCAGCCACAACACGACAGAGGACGCGCTCAATACAAACAGTTTTAGCTGCATAGAAACACCCCCAAACCAATCAACAGCATCGCTAAACCGCCGATTAAAAGCGCTTGTAAATCGGCCACTGAAACCTTAAGCAACTTACTCAGGGAGTAGTCAAGTAACCAGCTCAACCCCCAAGCAATCGCAATCGCTGCTAGCAAGAATAAAACGGCTTTCATTGCCATCGGATGCAGACTCGCTATCCACCCCAAAAGGGAGAAAGCGACGCATCCGGCAACGAAGTAGTTAGCCAGATACATCGCTTTCATTTAGTGAGTCCCTCCTGTGAGTTTTGCCTTGATTTCATCAATGCGAGTCCGAGCATCACTGTCAGCCTTATCAATCCCTAAACCCAGTCGGGCATAGCCGGGACGCAAACTGTGCAAGTGCTTAGCTAGTCGAGTGTCTGAGCGTTTTTTGCCCAGTTCATTATCGGCCACAGCACCCTCATATTTGCGGTGATGACGGTGAACTTTAGCATCGGCTTCTTCAACTTTTGCCAGCGCTTCATAGGCACGTTTAGATTGTTTTGCCCCGTCTGTTTTCTCCTTTGCTAAATCCTTCATAGCGTCCGCTTCTTCCTTCGTGAAATAGCGCGGTGCTGGTACAACTGGAGCACTACGAATGCTGGAAAAGTTACCAGGATTTAGCGGTGTGATGACACTTGCGTCGGTGCTTGCCAAAACTTTTGATTTGTCGATAGCGTGTCCGCCGTCGTTGCTAGCCGTGAGTTTTCCAGCATCAGAATTTCCGCCAAAAAGGCGTAGTTGTAAGCTCATAATTTTGTCCCGATTTGAATGTTGATGCGAACTGGGGAGGGAAATAAATTCAAGGGGTTGATTTGTCGCCACATAGACATAGCCAGCACAAACACCCCCGCCGATGTGAGTACGAGTGCAATGAGTTGAGAGATGTCAACCCAGTCTAAAAAGCTGGTGGAAGTCTGGCGGGTGAAACCGCACACAGGGAATGAACCGTCGTTAGTCCAATCAAGGGTGTCTACAGTGTCTACACCCTCCATGTCTACAGTGTCTAGCGCTGTGTCTAGTGGTTCCGTCAAGGTATACAAACAGTCGGACTGCTTGCGACTGTTTGCGACTGTTTCACCTGTGTCAAGCGGTTCAGGTGTTGTGTCTAAAGTGTCTAGCGGTGTGTCTAGTAGAGTATCTAGTAGAGTGTCTACATTCACTGTGTCAAATGATTCACCGGCAACGAGGTACAGTTCCAGCAGTGCTTCCCATGTAGCAGTTTTGCTGAGTTTCCCAAACTGTCTGGCGTCTTCGTTGGTGAAACCACGGTCAAAGGCGATCGCCTTTAATTGGTCAATGCGACGGTAGCTGACGGTAGGTTTAGTCATGGCAAAACCCCGTCAACTCAATCATTAAGAGTTGCGATCGTCCGTTAGGACAATCGGCTGAAAGTGGCATAATTTATAGGCTCCAAACGTTGTAAGAGAACGGTTTGGGGAAGTCGTGGTTTGGCTAGCATTTCCAGTGCTCGTCAACCGCGCATCAATCTTCCTTAGTTACTCACGATTGCAGACTTCCACTTCCTTGTCAACACAGGAAGTGTAAAGTTTTGTTTCAAATTATTCGGCAAGCAACTCCATCACTTCGTCGGGCGTAATGCCATAAATAGCGGCTAGCAGTTTGACATTTTTCACATCACTTCCTAGCTGTTTAAGCACTCCAATTGCACTACCCAATGGAATAGCTTCTGTTGTGGACTGAGTTAGTAAATCAATCGTTGTCTGAGTATTGGCTCGTTTTTTATAAGTACCTTCATTCATCTGTGTTGAATGCCCCAAACTCTTAGCTCTTGTCTCCTGAGACATCCCCGCCATTTGACCGTTGAGATTCGCTAAGTGACGTAAAGCGTGGGTTTGGGTAAAGCCTTTGTCCCATCTTCTTAAGATAGTTTGTGCGCGGTCACTGTATAGCCCACTAATCGTCTTTGGATTGTTTGACGATGTTCTAACATCAGGCAAGTTGCCTGATTTGATTTCTAAACATTCCATCAAGTCAGGATGAGTAGGAGGGAGCATGGGTATACACAACCTGTAGCCCGTCTTGGTTGTAGTATCTAGTAAAGTCTTATCGCCTACTACGGCAATCATTTGTTTGTTTACCGGTTCATTCAAGGCAGGAATAATAACACCATCTTTCGTCTTAAATGGCTTGTCAATATTCTGAATCGCAAAAACTTCATGAACTCGAAAGCCATACACCAACTGCATTGAGAATACCCACATCCACCGCCTACGTGATTCCAAATGGTATCGTTTGTTGTTGGGAACATCTAAAACCACTTCGCGAAGTTTTAAAAACTCATCAACCGATAAAGTTTGAAGGTCTTCACGAAATTCTGTTTGTCTACCGTCAATCTCTTTGAGCCTGCCCAATAAGTCGGCACTGTCAATAGTCTCAGCAAGCTTTTTCATGGCACACAAGCAATTTTTAAAGCACTTGGTTCCTTGTTTTTTACCGTTAACTGCGGACAGAACATCTGTTAGGTTTACGACCCTATCTTGTGGCAACAGCTTATAGTAGTCACCGTAAACGGCACTCCAAGTACGTTGCTGACTAATACTACTCCTGTCACGTTGTTGACGGCGTTTAGTGCGTCCATCCCAGTATTCTTTCTCTACTTTTGTTATCGCCTGACCAAACGTTATCAAATCATTTTTGATGACGTTTTTATCCAAAATAACATCATCATACCAGGCTAAAAACCGACTCTCGCTAGAGAAGGACTGTAAACCGCTAGCAACTAGATGAGCTTTCCTCAGAGCATCAGTGATACCTTGCATGGTCAGGTAGCACCCACAAGTCTTGTTGACCCGCTTGTCACCTAACTTGAATTGCAACGTTATGTAACCACCGCTCGCTTTCCTGTCTCTTTTTAGCCCTACGCCCTTGGGGCATTCTTTCTGTGCTTGTTGGAAGTAGTCTAGAATCCGCTCGTAGCCAATAAGGTAGTCTGCGGTGGTACTTGCAGTGACAGGATTAGATTTTTCGCTCATCTCTCGCTCCCTACTCTGATAGTGCTGAGTTCGACTGATGTACTCAGCCTACAGCAAGTCGCTCAGTGTTCGCTCAAATCAAAAACAGGACTTTCAGAGTGGGTGCAAAAAATGGCTAGAACGACGGAAATTCGTAATTCAAGAGCGAGGCTTTGATTCAAGTCCTGCCGTACCCGTAGATAAAACCTAATAGCATCAACGCTTTGAGCCGTTCTTTACCGAAAAGTAGAGAGCGGCTTAAACCTTATTTGTTTCGCATTTGTTTCGCATTTTGTTTCGCACAACAAATGCGAAACACTGCCTATCTGGGTCAGGTGGTATCCCGGCATCCTGTCGGTAGACACTGCTACCCTTCTGAGTATAGGTTTGCCACAGCCGATGTGGTATCATAAAAAGTCGATTGTGTCAATAGCCTAGCTCCTGCGATGTTCAAACAGCAACAGCAGGTTGTGGGCCGAGTAGCCCTCAGAGGTTATCCTTAGTAATCAGGCTAGTTTCCGACAGGTTTGGATATGTTCCCAACAACTCTATTTCATGTTCCCCAAAATTTAATGCTATTACTCGACCGCAGCGCGATCGACCAATTAAAGCCCCTATTGGCGCAAGCAACCGGAATGCCTATAGTTGCATCGGAAAATACGGCAACAATTGCGCTCGTATTGGTTGCTCTGGGAATTCTGGGTTGGGGATTTTATCGCGCCAGACCTTTTGGCAAACTGGGAATTTTGGCTTGGTTGCAGTCTGTTGCGCTGATGAGTCCCTGGCTGCTGTTCTTTGGTTTGTTCGCCGCCGGAATTTACCTCAATCTAGTGGCGGTATTGTTGCTGCTAGTGGCATCCACGGGATTGTACATTTATCTGGGCCGGCAATTGCGTAAGGCTGCATCTGATACAGTGCTGCCGAGGCCGGATGCTGCTGAGGTAAAGTCCCAAAGCGATGCTTTCTCGGCCCCTGAGTCGCAGCGACCACCAGGCCCAGAAACCATTAAGATCGTCACCTCGTCGCCTGCGAATAATGAATCAGAAATAATTCCTGTTCCAGTTGAAGACCTCAAGGCAATTAAAGGCATCTTTGGAATTGATACTTTCTTTGCCACAGAAACGATTCCCTATCAAGATGGGGTAATCTTGAAAGGCAATCTCCGGGGAGACCCAGAACAAGTACACTCACGTTTGACGGCAAGTTTGGAAGAAAGATTAAACGATCGCTACCGCCTATTTTTAGTAGAAAATCAGGACGACAAGCCCGTAGTTATTATCTTGCCCAGCACCAACGACCCGCAGCCAACAACCCTGTCTCAAAAAATCCTAGCAGTCGTGCTGCTGCTGGCAACAATTGCTACTAGCTTAGAGACAGGCGGTTTGCTGCTAGGTTTCGATTTCTTTAACTCGCCGGCTAGATATCTAGAAGTTTTGCCAATTGCAGCCGGAATTTGGGCGGTTTTAGGCTCTGGGGAAATTGCTCGCCGAGTGCTGGCAAATCGGTACAAGGTTGGCTTGAGTTGGCCATTTTTTATACCAACTTTGCAGATAGGTTGTTTTGGAGCGATCGACCGTTTTGAGTCGCTGCTGCCCAACCGTAAAGTTTTGTTTGACATTGCTTTTGCCGGGTCAGCGGCTGGGGGAATAGTTTCTGTGCTAATGCTGGTAACGGGTTTGCTGCTGTCTCACCCCGGCAGTTTGTTTCAAATTCCCGCAGAATTTTTCAAGGGCTCGGTTTTGGTGGGAACTTTGGCAAAAGTGGTTTTGGGTTCGGCGTTGCAGCAGCAGATTGTTGACGTTCACCCGCTGGTAGTTATCGGTTGGTTGGGCTTGGTAATAACGGCGATTAATTTGATGCCGGCGGGACAGTTGGACGGGGGTAGAATCGTGCAAGCCATCTACGGTCGGAAAATAGCCAGCCGCACTACTTTGGCGACTTTTGTGGTGCTGGCCATCGTTTCTTTAGTTAATCCTTTGGCTCTGTATTGGGCGATCGTGATTCTGATTTTACAGCGGAATCTGGAGCGGCCGAGCCTCAACGAGCTGACTGAGCCTGACGACGCTCGCGCGGCTTTGGGTTTGCTAGCTTTGTTCTTGATGATTGCTGCCCTGTTGCCTTTGACTCCGGCTTTGGCTGGCCGTCTGGGAATCGGGAACTAGCAGTAGTCGGGCATCTTTGGTAATAGGCTCTTGGGTTGCGGTAAATTAGTGGAATCTAGGAATTGAGCGATCGAAGTGGGAACTGAAGGGCGATCGGGTTCCTAACTACTAATTTCCAATTAAGATCCCCGCCCTGGGCAATTTATCTATTACCAAAAGTTGATTTTTTTATAACCCAAAATTTGTTTAAACTTGATCGATTAAGTTTAAATAACTTATCTGAGCCTATAGGATAAAGTCATGGCTAATCAACTTCCTCCTGTATTGGTAACTTTTGATGCAGATGTTTTAATGACGGGCCGAACCCAAGTGTGGCAAGAATATTCCAAGGTGGGAACTTGCTATATCCCGGAAGTAGTGTACGACGAAATAGATCGTCTGACAGGGCAAGCGGTGGAAAAAGCTCAAGAGCAAGTAGCTAGAGAGTTTATGCGATTTTTTGCCGACAGTGGCTGGATTGCAACTGACGCTCAGGAAACACACCGAGCTCTGGAACCTTCGATCAAAAATCAAAGCAAGCCAGCAATGCTCGTGGTGGCGACGGCTCAGTGCGTTTACGGTTTGGCTCAGGAACACCCGGAGGCATTGGTGATTTTTGTGTCCAATAGCCAGCCTCTGCTGAAGCGGCTGGCTTCTGTAGGCGCTACGAATCTCTGCGGGATTACCGGGGCGATGCTGTTAAATTGGGCGAGGAAAGGGGAACGCCCGCCGGCGGCGACTCAGCAATTGCAAAGTTTGATGCGTACCCTCGCCGAGCGCAAATCGACTCAGCGCCCTAACAGCAGAATTCAGGATGCTGCTGTTGGCCAAACGGGGGCTTCTGCTAGCAAGTTAACGGGAACCCGCGGCGCTTCTGAGCTAAAGTCGCCCAGCAGTTTTACTAAAACTAATAAAACGGGTTTGACTCAGAAGCGCAGTGCGAGTTCGCGGCCCAAAACGCCGCCCCGCAATCGCGAGGAGTCGAGAGATTACGAGCCGGCTGTATATCGCATGAAACATATTACACCTCCGAAAAAAAGGGACAGCGGTTTTCTGTCTACTGTGTTCAATTTTTTGGGAGCGTTATTTTTCTTGACGGTAGCGGTAGGTATTTTGTGGCGAGTGTTCGATGTTAAGGGTTTTAGAAAGACTTTTGTGCCGGCTCTACCACAGCCTGTGCAACAATTTGTTAAGTCGATCGACCCTAAATAATCTGGTTTTCGGAAAATTATACCTTCTGAGCCGGCTGATTTGTGCTTTCGGTCATGGTTCATCTTGCACCTTGGGAAACTGGGAGAGCACGCTTGGTTCACCACAAAATTGGGTTTGAAGCCCCGTCATAAGCTGGACGGCTTTAATTATAAAACTTTGTTAAAATATCTAATAAATTCTCAACTAAAGCTGAGAATTTAGACAGGCAAGTAAGAACAACCATCTACGTGTTGAAACGATTTCATAAGGTGAAACTCCTGGGTTGGATCGCTACTCGGCAATGCCGAGCCTGTCCAAACACGTAATAGTGATTCGTTGAGCGTACCTAACTGGATTATTGATGGAATCAGAAAGCAATCTAAAAACAAAAGTAAGCGCAACAGCAATACTTCTCGTGCCAGTAGTTGTTTCGAGCGTGTAGATGCGATTTGACAGCGCATTTAAGACTTAAGTCTTAAGAATCTCCGTGGCTTTAGCCCGGAGAGTGTCAAAAATTAGTTCCCTCCCCTCAATATAGCTAGCGGTAAGGTTCTTGTGGCGCACCCTACGGTTATAATTTCTGGCTTTAGTCGGCTGGGAATTTTCAACGGCTACTACCACAACAGAAGATGAACGCTTAACTGTAGTAAGCTCAAAATCCATCGCCATGCTGAACTGGAATCAAATAATTAGTGGATTAGCACTGGCTTTTGCGGGTTTTGCGTATGCTTTAGTATTTTTTGTTATTCTTCCCTTCAGACAGTACGATTATGCAGCACCACTTGGGGCAATAGCAATGGCGATCGTCCTTACTATAGCAATGAATTGGCTACTATCTGCATCGTTGCTAACTGGGTGGAGTTGGGTGGCTGCATTATTTGGTTTTCAGGTAGCCCTCATGTTTTTTGGTAGCGTGTTTCTGGAAGATGGGCTGTACTTGCCAAATTTGTTGTTTTTTGGAACTATGATCGTAGGATATGTGAGCATTTATACCACTTTTTCACAACAAAAAACACTGCTAATTGTGGGTTTATGTACAGTATTTTTCCTAGCTTCAATGTACTTCTCTTTGATTGGCGGCTATGTGCTAAAAGGTAAAAATCCATTTCAGGGTTCTTCTACCCAGATGCTGCCGCTGTTGAATCAAAGGGTAGAAATTATCACCGACAATCCCAAACAATTGTATTTGAATGGTAAAACTGGCGATCTCACGCATATTGACCGTTATGAGGTGACTGTGAAACTAGATTCGCGAGGAGACGAGAGATTGATGTGGCCCTATGTTGATGTTTGGTGGCAGGATATTAAGGCTGCTAGCGAACAGAAATCGCAGTAATTTATATCGTTTCCGCTGGCATCGGAATAATAAAATCGAGTCAACACTTAACACTCAACCATTCAGTTTTTCGACCCAGAGTCAACAGTCAACAGTCAACAGTCAACAGCCAACAGTCAACAGTCAACAGTCAACAGTCATTAGTCAACAGTCAACAGTCATGATGAGTGCAACCGGAATTGATATCAGTCACTATTTAAAGCTGGTGCTGTTCCTTCCACAGGTCGAATAATGACCGGTTTATTAGTAGATCGTTGCTGAAAAAGTGCCTTGAGTGCCAAGTCAAGACTTTCTGCCATGACGATGCGGTTTTCGTAGGCAGCAATAACTCTGATTAAAGTTGGCAAGCTATTGCGTTCGGCTTCTAAGTAAAGAGGTTCCACATACAGTAAAGATTGTTCAATGGGAATTACTAATAAGTTTCCTTGAATGGCTTTGGAACCCTGGCGATTCCAGAGAGATATTTGTTCGGAAATAACCGGATCTTGGTTAATTAAAGCTTCTATTTGTTCCGGGCCGTAAACTAATCGCTGTTTGGGGAACAGATACAGCAGCAATTTTCCGTACTCGCTACCATCCGATCGCCCTGCAATCCAAGCAATTAAATTGTTACGACTTACTGGTGTAAATGGCAGCAGCAAAATAAATTCTTCGGCTTTTTCAGTTGGCAGCTTCATAATCAAATAATAGGGTGATACGGGCTGCTGTTCGCTGCCATAAATTTCATTGGGAACTCGCCACAAATCCTCCCGATTGTAAAATACTTGCGGGTCTTCCATATGATAAGTTAGCAAGCGTTCTGATTGAATGCTCAGCAAATCTACAGGATATCTGATATGTTTGCGGAGAGCCGGAGGCATTTTGTCAAGGGGTTTGAATAGTCCGGGAAAGATAGCCATCCAACTGTTAATAATCGGATCGGAGGGATTGGCAACGTAGAAGTCAACAGACCCGTTGTAGGCATCAATCACTACTTTAACGGAGTTGCGGATGTAGTTAAACTCATGATTGCCGGGGTCAGAATACGGATAGCGATCGCTCGCTGTATAGGCATCGATAATCCAGTAAAGATAGTTGGGAGATTTATCAGTGGCCGAGGGTGAAGGTTTAATCTCGTTGCCATTTTCATCTTTTTCTTTTTCTATATCATCATTGCTAAGATTGGCGTTCGCTACTACTAAATACGGGTCAGAATCGTAGCGCAAAAAAGGAGCTATAGCCCGGACTCTTTTATTAATATTTCGACGGTACAGCAATTTAGTTTCTGGCGTAAAATTGCGCGTCAGTGCCATTTGCCAATTTTTGAGATAATTAGCAAACAGCCAGCGCCGCCACATAGAACCGATCGCAATTCCGCCCCTACCGCTGTAAGTATTGTAAACATTGTCTTCGCCGCTGGGATAGTCGAATTCTTTGACTTTTGTGGGCGCCATCGCTTCTGTATCGGTGATTTCGCCGTAGTAAATTCGCGGGTAGCCGATCGGAATACTGGCCCGAATTCGATCGCTGGTTACTTCCAAAGCCGTCTCCCCTTCCTGGGCTGCAACTCCAATATCTTTGACGAAATAATCGGGTAAACCGCCGACACCGACTGTATTTACCGGAGAAAGAGTAAAGCCGTAACCGTGAGTGTAAATCAGGTGTTTGTTCACCCAAGTTTGAGCTTCGGGGGCAACTGCCGTGTAATCTAATTCCCGCGCTGCCAGAAACACTTGTTGGCTTTCAGAATCTCCCTTTTTTGCTTTTTCATTTTTGATTGTGTAGCGCTCTATATCGGCATCAGGAAATGTATAATAGGGTCTAATTTGCTGTAACTGTCGGGTGGTTTGCAGCAGCGGCTGCTTGTCCCACAGCCGGATGTTGCTAATAGTAAGTTTATTTTTTTCTAAGTCGGCATAAGTAAGTTTTCCGGCGGGATCGAAAGTTTTTATTTCTATATTGTTGAGGTCAAAGGCTTCTTGAGTAAAGGCAATACTGCGCTTAATGTAGGGCTTTTCCCTTGCTAATTCGTTAGGTTTAACTAGGAGTTGCTGCACAATTGTTGGCAGCAGCCAAGTTCCCAACAAGCTTAAAGTTAGCCACGCTATAATAATCTTTTTTATGAGTTCATGTTTTATTTTGAATGGGTAAACTTGCCACAGCATCAAAACGGCGATCGCCCCCGCCAAAAAACTCAAAAATCCATACCAGGGCAGCCGTACCGTTACGTCAGCATAATTCGCCCCGTAAGTAACGTCTCCCCGCGAATACAGCAATGCGTAGCGCCCCAGCCAGTAGCGGAATGCAACAGCTAGCATGGAAGCTGCACCCAACCCGTACAAGTGCCGCTGCTGCGATCGAGAAAACCCCCAAAATCTCCCTTGACTCAGACTATTTCCCGATAGCAAATATGTTAAAGCACAAGATACTAAACTGTACAAAAATACAACTGTCAGCCCGAATCCTAGCAAATCTAAGATTGGCAAAATAAATACATAAAAGCTAATATTTTGATGGAAAAGAGGGTCGGTTGTGTTAAAATTAATAGGGTGAAAATATTGCAAAACATTTGTCCAGCGACTGGTGGCAATCAGCCCGATCGCCAAACTGAGAAAAAGGGCGATCGCCCGCAGCCAAAAATCAGGCTTAATTACCACAGCTAACATTGTCCCCAGCAGCAAGCCTAACTGCCACCAGCGAGAAAATAGCTGCACCGCCCCATGCTGGATTGACTCAATTCCCAACTGCACGGGCGGTGCAGGTAAATTGTCAGCTATACCGAAATAGGCGATACTGCTTGCAGCTAACAGCCCGCAGTAAATTGATGTCAAAGCTGCGATCGAACTCAATCCGAATACCGCCAACAGCAGCCAGGAAAAGGTTATTTGGGATTTAGCAACAGGTAATTCGTAATTCTTCCCAGTTTTGTTCGCCTTCAGTGAAGCGAATAGCGCCTCCGCAACCGGCGATTTCATTTCCTCTACGGGATGTTGGAGGCGGCGGGCTAAAGCCAAATTTCCCAGCAAAAAGACAGAAGAAACAGCAATTGCGATCGTCCCCAGCAACCCTTGAGTTTTCAGCTTTAACAGAAAAACCTGAAGATATCCAACTTCCTGAAACCAGAGAATTTCTGCCGAAATGCGGGAGGCAAACTCAACAACCAGCCCTAGCCCCGCAATCAGTAGGATTATTTGATAAATTCGCCTATTAGTCATTAGTTATTAGTCATTAGTTATTGGTGGAATGATAACTGATATCAGGTTCGAGCAATTTACCCTCCCGAATGATGCTTTTGCCGCAAGGGTTGGAGGCATTTTTATTCATGGTAATTTACCGGACATAATATGACTCCTGCTTTCGGGTCAACTGACTAATGACTAATGACCAATGACTAATGACAAACTAGCTGTACTGCTGATTGACATCCACATCCAAATTAAACAGTGTTTGCAAAGTTTGCATCGCTTGCCGCCGCGCCTCAATATCCTGCTGAGCGCGCAACTGTACCATCGGATCGTGCAAAATCTTATTCACAATCCCCCTGGTTAAAGATTCAATCACATCTTGATGTTTCTCCGAAAATTCCGAACCCAGACGCGATAAAGCTTTTTCTAACTCTTGTTCCCGAATCAATTCTATCTTATCCCGCAAACAGCTAATAGTAGGAACAGTTTCCAGACTGCGCCACCAGAGATCAAAAGCCTCTACTTCCTGTTCCAGCAAGCCCTGAGCTTCCATTGCCATTTTGCGGCGGCTTTCGTGGTTTTGAGCTACCACTGCTTTCAAGTCGTCTACATTAAACGATCGCACATTAGCGAGTTCGTTCGCATCTGAGTCAATGTTGCGTGGCACAGAAATATCCACCAACATCAAAGGGCGATTCGGGTCTAAAACCGCTTCCAATTTAGCTTTATTTAACAGCGGATCGGTAGCTGCCGTACTGGTAAAAACCAAATCAGAAGCGGCAATTACCTGCATCATTTCCGAGAGCTGATACAGGTGCAATTGAGCATCTTTAAACTGACCGGCCAACTCCAGCGCGCCCCGCACAGAGCGGTTAACGATCGAAATATTGCTAGCTCCTTTTGAGAGCAAATGCTGTACCAAAAGCCGCGACATTTTGCCAGCACCGATAATCGCAATTTTGCTGCTTGCTAAATGCTGACCCTTCATTTGAGCCAATTCTGCCGCCGCCGAACTAATCGAAACTGCACCGGTACCGATGCTAGTTTCCGTGCGAACTCGCTTCCCTGCTGTGAGAGCTTGCTTGAACAAGCGCTCTAAAATTCTGCCTACACCTTTGTACTGCTGAGCGAGTTTGTGAGTTTGTTTTACCTGAGCCAAAATTTGTCCTTCTCCGAGCACCAAACTGTCGAGGCCAGAAGCCACTCGCATCAAGTGCATCACCGCATCTTCGTGCAGCAAAATAAACAGGTGAGGGCGCAAAGACTGCACATAAACTTTACTGCATTCTGAAAGGAACTGAATAACCTCTCGCACTCCCGGCTCCGATTCGCTGGTAACAATATAAATCTCTAAGCGGTTGCAAGTGCTGAGGATGGCAACCTCTTGAATGTGCGGGTAGCCGCGCAATTGGGCGATCGCGGCTTCAACTTTCTGTTCTGGAATGCTCAGTTTTTCGCGAACTTCTACCGGCGCTGTTTTGTGGCTGAGACCTACGACTGCAATATTCATATCTGTGATTTGTCACTATTTCTTTCTTAGTTGTTAACAGTCACCTGTTATTAGTTCTTAGTTTATCGCTAATTGCTAATCATCGGTGACTGTTAACATTTAACTGTTAATTGTTAACATTTAACTGTTAACCCCTAACTAATCACTAATTCAATTGCAAAGATTTCGGCTGGTCAAACATATGGATTGTATCCACAAACCGAGCAGTTTTCGACTGAGAAGAAATTACCAAACTTTCAGTGCGAGCGCCGCCGCCAAAGAAGCGAACTCCATTCATCAGCGTTCCGGGAGTAATCCCGCAAGCTGCAAACAGAACTGTTTCTCCAGATGCCAGCTCTTCAGCATTGTAAATCTTGTCTGGGTCTGTGATGCCCATGTCTTTCAGGCGGGCGATATTGCTCTCTTTGCTTTCACCGATCAAACCAGTTTTTACAACAGCCGGATCGTAAATTAACTGCCCTTGGAAGTGACCGCCCAAGCAGCGCATTGCTGCTGCGGAAATCACACCTTCCGGTGCTGCACCAATACCCATAAGTGCGTGGATGTTGGAACCAGAAAACGCGCAAGAAATTGCTGCCGAAACGTCGCCGTCGCTGATCAGCCGAACTCTTGCACCCGCTGCCCGAATTTCATTAATTAAATCTTTGTGTCGGGGGCGATCCATGACCACCACCACCAAATCTTCAACACCGCGGCCGAGACAATCAGAGATAATTTTGAGGTTTTGAGTCGGCGTTTTGCGAATATCTACATGATTCTTAGCAGCCGCCGGAGCAGCCAATTTGTTCATGTAGAAATCCGGTGCCGCAAACAAACCACCTTTTTCAGAAATTGCCAAAACTGCCATCGAACCGTTTTGACCGTAAGCCACCAGGTTAGTACCTTCGCAGGGGTCAACAGCGATGTCAATTTCGATCAATTCATCTAGGTTGCAGACATCTTTGGCATCTTCGCGGGTACAAATACCTACTTGTTCCCCGATGTAAAGCATCGGTGCGTCATCGCGCTCGCCTTCGCCGATCACGATGCGGCCGCGCATATGAATTTTGTTCATGCGCTCCCGCATGGCTTCTACAGCCACTCTGTCAGCTTCATCTTTTTCGCCTTTGCCCATCAAGCGAGCGGAGGCGATGGCTGCCTGCTCAACTACTTCGATGATCTCTAAACCGATTACATTGTCCACGAACTAGATCCTCCCAACTGCTGATGCGTGCCTTGTGCTATTTTGCACTCCCAGCCATCAAGTTTATCAGAGGCGGGGATCTGTGCGAGCGCAAGCAGTTGGTTAGTTTGTGTTAACTTTTGCTTCTTTGAGACTGGGGCTGGAAAATCTGAGTCCCACAAGCTCAAAGATCGATCGCCCCAATACTTCACTCTTGCTTGGAGGATCGCACGCTAGCCCCGTCTGAGGGCTAAATCGCGGAGTCCAGAGGCTCATGGGCAGCGAGCGGCTGTTTCAGGCAACTTGTCATCGCGAGTGCCGTTAAAGGTTTTATGATTAGTTTGCGATCGCACGATTTCTCAGAAACCTGGTTGCTAACCCGGAATTTATCGTTACTAAACCCAAAATTTTGGTAGAAACCGGGTTTGTGAGGGTAAGTCCTAATGATGATCGCAAATCAAATGGACAGCCCCAAATCGGGACGCAGTAGACTTTATCAGCGGGAAGGAATAAACAATGATGATGAAAGCCCAAGACATTATGACCACAGATGTTGTTACCATTCGCGGTTCAGCAACGGTAGCTGAAGCGGTGGCGATGATGAACGATTTGTGTTTGCGCGCGTTGATTGTGGAACGTCGCCACGAACAAGATGCCTATGGCATTGTGACAGAAACGGATATTGTCTATAAAGTAGCAGCCTACGGAGTAGACCCGAAAAAAGTCCGCGTCTTCGAGATTATGACCAAACCTTGCATTACGGTCAATCCCGACTTGGGCGTGGAATACGTGGCGAGGTTGTTCGCCAATACCCGCATCCGCCGGGCGCCGGTGATTAAGGACGAGCTAGTGGGCATTATTTCGGTCACGGATATATTGACAAAAAGCGATTTTCTTGAGAAGCCGAAGAGTGTTTTATTTGAGGAACAAATCGAACAGGCGATCGCGGATGCCAGAACTATCTGTGCCGAAAAAGGCGCTACCTCTAGAGAGTGCGCGGTAGCGTGGGATATTGTAGAAGAAATGCAGGCAGAGGCTTCTCACCAGCGATCGATGAAGCTTGAAAAAACGGCTTTTGACGAGTATTGCGAGGAAAATCCCGAGGCTGCTGAAGCGCGGATGTACGATAGCTAATTTAGTTATTAGTCATTAGCCATTAGTTATTAGTTATCAACTCTTATTTAGGGATTGATAACTAATAGCTAACGATCGGAAATAGCTTTTTTTCTTCGAGATTCACGAAAAACAAAAAGATTAAGTGTTTGGCCCAGGCATACAAAACACGTTCAGCTTGTTCCCCTCAATATCCCGAAAATATCCCGCATAAAACCCCGGCAACACGCCTCTTGGCCCTGCCGCTCCTTCATCCTTAGCCCCAAGTTCGATCGCTTTGTTATAAACTAAGTTGACTTTTTCGGGACTGTCAACTTTAAGAGCTATCATTACTCCATTGCCAACAGTTGCTGTGTTACCATCATAGGGTTTTGTAATAGCAAGTGCTGGTAGATCTGGAGAAAGACCCCATGCGATAAATTGGTCGAATTCTATGAATCGTCGAGCGCCAATTTCAGCAAGCAAAGCATCATAAAACTTGGCTGCACTTTCAATATCGTTGGTACCTAGTGTAACGTATCCGATCATATTTTTTGTCTTCTAACTGATGTTAAGGTTTAAAAAATGTTTGAGCAAATAACAACTGAGTTAAACTGATCTTGAGAAAACCCAAGCTACAACTCAAACATCATTTTACATCATAACTCAAACTATCGCGGTTTTGTCCGCTGCAATGATTTATTGCCGATCGCTAATACATTCGGGAGTGTCTCTACTTGGACTGTTGACGATCGCACTTACGGCCTTTGCTTTCATCGCTTCGGAAGCATAGGGTTTTAACAAGGGCAAAACTTCCTGAGCATTTTTAACAGCAGGATCTAGCCACTGTTCCCAATCGCTGTCGGGGAGAATCACTGGCATTCGATCGTGCATCGGGTGGACTGTTTCGTTAGCAGCGGTAGTAACTATAGTGCAAGATACAATGTTTTCTTTTTCAGGAGATTCCCAATTTTCCCACAAACCGGCAAAAGCAAAAGGTTCGCCGTCTGCCTTTTGAAAATAGTAAGGCTGTTTGTTCTTTCCCTGCTGTTGCCATTCGTAGAAACCGTCAGCGACTATCAAACATCGCCTGTGCTTGATGGCGCTGCGAAAAGCAGGTTTTTCGGCTACAGTTTCCGATCGCGCGTTAATCATCTTGCTGCCTATTTTCATGTCTTTTGCCCAACTTGGAATCAGCCCCCAGCGCATAAATTGAAAATGTCGCTGCATTTTTTCTGGTTCAACTGTTACTGTGGCAACTGATTGAGTTGGGGCGATATTGTATCGCGGTTTGATATCGGGAACTCCCGACAGTTTGAAGAATTCGGCGATGATTTGACCTGAAGTAGTTAAAGTGAATCTTCCGCACATAATTTTATAGTTGTATTAACGCGGTTTTTACCGATTCCGGCAGTTCGACAGTCGGGTAATCCGGCAGTCCGGCAGGGGTTTAAACCCCTGCCTCAAAGCTAAAGTCGGTTTAAACCGACTGGAAATATGATCTCTATATCTATCTATTTTAGTCCTCTTTTAGAGGACTTTAGCTATGAGACAGGGGTTTTTAACCCCTGTCGGATTGTCGGACTAAACCGGGCGGGACACCCCACAACAAAATTCATTCTTTGTGGAACAGGCATCTTGCCTGTTCTTGCGGGACACCCCACAACAAAATTCATTCTTTGTGGAACAGGCATCTCATTCTTTGTGGAACAGGCATCTTGCCTGTTCTTGCGGCCCACCCCACAAAAAAATTCCTTCTTTGTGGAACAGGCATCTTGCCTGTTCTTGCGATTGACTCTTGGGCGGGGCGGGTTTTCGAGATTATTGGTTTTAGGCAATTATTGTTGGTAAAACCCGCCCCTACGAGACATTGCTAAATTGTGGAACATTCGCCGACAACCATTCGGCGCGCAACTTTTCAATAGCTAATTCTTTAAATTTAGCTTCTACTTCAATCCAAGGAGCCTGATAATAGCAATTAGGCATTTCTGTAATTAAATCGCTGTGGCGCGGATCGGCAAAAAATTCTCTGCCATTCGATATATGCACTAATTGCCATTCAGGAACAGACCAAGTTGTGCGGGCTGCTGCGAGCATTTCGGCAACGCTGGGATCGTCGTAAGTTTCTAAATGTTCGTGAATGACGTGGTGGTGGGCGTCAAAAACCATTGGTACGCCGGTATCGAGACAAACTTCTAAAATTTCCGAGGAACTGTAAGCGTATTCGTCATTTTCAAAGGTTAAGCGCGATCGAATGGATTCTGGCAAGTCGCGGATGACTGATTTGAGCTGCGAAGTGCGATCGCTCTTGCCGCCGTGAATGTTCATCAGTGCCTGGGGCGATCGGGGCTGTCCCAACATATCTAAAATTAAAGCATGAGCCGCGAGAATTTTAATGCTGTTTTCAACCACAGAAAGCTTGTCGGAACTGAGGACGACAAATTGATCCGGGTGGAGTACCAAGCGGATGCCCAAAGACAAAGCGCGATCGCCCGTAGTCCGCAATTCCTCAGTCATGGAGTGTAGCACTGCTTCCCCCAAATCTGTATCTGCAAAAGGGAACAGTGCAGAAGTCATGCGGTAGAGCTTAATCTGATTAACGGAACAGAAGTCGATCGCTTTGTCAAGCCGCTTTAAGTTGTCTGTATAAAGCTCGCGCAATACTGTTTCTTGTTCAGTTTCCGAAAGCTGTAAAAGTCGCTTCCGCGTGACAGTGCGAAAGCGAACTTCATTGGATGTTGTAATACAGACTAACCCCAATTCCGGCAATTTGTCTTTTTGAAATAGTTGGTTAATCTCGCTCATTTCTCAATAATTCCTAACTTGAATTTTATAGGTTAAATAGTTTTGTAGTAAGGACTTTAGTCCTTTGTTCTGAAGCTGTGATATCAATTGGTTGTATCGGAATGATTAAACCACAGAGGGCACAGAGGACACAGAGAAAGAGAAGAGAGAGATAATAATTCCGATGTCAACGGATTTGATATGAGGTACTACTGAACCTGCCCAAATAGTCCGCCGGAGATTCTAATCCCTGGCGGACTATGGAAGTGCAAGATGTAATTAGTACAAACCGGATTTTTATCAAACATCTAATCAACCGCGTCGCAGATAGGATATCGATGACAATTTAATCGATATAACTATTGCTGTTCTTCGCCAGACTCAGCCTCTTCGTCGGGCCGCGCGGTGGCAACAGGATTTTCCATTGCTTCGTTATGGAACGGATAACCGGATGTTTCTTGATTTAGCGGGTCAGCGGGTTGGTCGTCAGGAGATGTAATTTGACCGTTAGTGTTGGTATTGGGTTTTGTGGAAGAGCCTTTATGGCTGGCGTGACCGCTACTCATCTTTTTTTCCTCAATTAGGTTTATGGAACAATTTCTAGCTTAGACTTAGCTGCTGCGGGCGATCGCCTATCTTAAGTCAGATATCTGCTTGAGTACATCGCACAGCAGAAAGTTTGTATTACTCTGCCATAGATTCGAGCAGACGACCAACTACAGGGTCAATCTGCCAGTAATCCTTACCGTCTTGCTTCTGATTTCCTAAATGCGAGACAAGACTGAGGAGTTCCGCCCATCGGAGAGTCTGCTTGACAATTTCAGGCGATACATCATCCAGAACCTCAATTAATTCCTCAACCACTGCTGCTTCTCCCCATTGGGCCAAAGTTCTCATTACCAGTTTTCTTTGAGGTTCGCAACCGTCAAAGCCCATTGAATTAATTAATTTATCAGATTTATTAAATTGATTCTTCAGTTCCGCCAAGGAATCTTGCCAGCGATGCGGATTAGCTTGGGAAAATTGATAGAATTTTTGCAACAGGTTTGACCAATTCCCTGTAACTTCCGTAATCTTCTTTCTAACTTCTAGTCCGCTGGGCAACTTAGCATCTTCCAACCAATGTCGCAGCGCCGCATCGTGCCAAGGTTTGAGGCTGAAAAATCTTAGTTCCTTAAAGGAATCTAAACCTATCGAATTAGGAATAACTAACTGCCAAGCCTTCTGAGGATCGGCGACAAAAACAAGCTGAATAAACGCTTCTTTCTTCAATCTTTTGATTTTCTTAATTGCCTCATCAACCCAATCCTTACTCCAAAGGGTGGTGGCTGATACAACAACGAGCGTGATATCTTTTTTACGATGGTAAATAATTTCTGTCAAACGCTGGCTGAAATCCGATAGGTCTGAGAGATTTTCTAAATAGTGATAGTGAATTTTGCAATCCTTCTTACTAGCTGCTGCTTCCATCATAAAAACTCTCAAATCGTCAATTCCTGCGGCTTGGCAGCCAAATATAATAGAGACACGATTCTCCGGGCGCAGCAGCTCTGATTCCTGTTGAACAGTTAAAGGACTGCGCCGGGAATCAGCTTTATTTTTGACAAGAGGAGACCGAAAAGTAGCAGGTTCGTATTCAGGTGGAGCTTCACGCGGTCTCAGAAGTTCTGCTTCAATTTCTGGTTGCGTACCCATAAGCAAGGCTAAATTAGAACTTCTCAGAGTGAAGTAACCTGGATTGGTTTCTCGTAAAACTCCTAATCCGACCATTTCTTCTAGTAAAGCCAGGATTTCATCTTCCGATGACCTTCCCGCGAATCCGTCAGACCACCAATACAAGACTTGTTCGCGAATCCAAGATACAGAAAACCCATCCTCCATGCCTGTTTCATCCTCCTGAGAGCCATCAGCAATCGAGTAGGCAATTACCTCGTAGCGCTTATCGAGCCCCAATGTCAACTTAAAGCGATCGCGAATATTATTGCGAAGGTCTTGACTTTGATAAGCTTCTTCTACATGGCGAGAAGTAATCACGTAAGGCGGACTAATTTTAGGATCGAAAGTAGGGACATCTGGGTTAGTAATGTGCTTGAGTAACTGCTCGCAATAGAGTTGAATCAAGCTCGGATAATAGTTAGTCTGCCAAAGAATGCGCGGGATTAAATCAAGTGATTCAAAACGATAGCCAAGACTAGCCAGCGGACGTTCTACCAAAGCTGTTGCCGCACGCATTTCACCATTATTCAGCAGAGGCCCAATGCAGATCGGCCTGCCAAAGTGAGCCAGCGGATGATTTGCTTGTCTAGTGGTTCTCAGAACGTTGTGCAATCCGGCAAAGACTACCTTAAAACGTCGGTCAGTTTCCATCATTAATTTTCTGAGTTCATCGCAGCGGAGGAAATCCTCCTTACCATCGGCTTCAAGGAAATTATCTGCCTCATCCAACAACAGCAAAAAGCGCCGCTGCTTGTCCAATTCCAGCCAATTTTTAATCCGCAGCAAGCTGCTTTCGCGAACGGAGTTGCGCCGATTGGTATCAGGAATTTTCAATTTATCCAATTCTCCGTTTAGTAAATCCCAAATCTTATCTAAAGCTTGGTTGCGTCCAATTTCTTTAATATCCAAAAATAGGGCGTTCCTTCCCGCGTCGGTTCCATGAAAAGTCCGGTGTACATACTTAAGCAAAACGGTTTTACCTAACTGCCGACCTCCATAAATCAAACAAGAACCAAGAGGATCGATTATGGATTCCCGTTCTCGTACTCGCCCGTAAAACATCTCAGGCGGAACCTCTCCTGCTGCGGTTTTATAAGGTTCTAAGAAAGTAAAGGGTAAGGTACAATCAAACAATACAGGTAAGCGTGTTTTTTGTTCTCCGCAAAGGTAGAGCATCAGCACATCATCTATCACAATGAAAGTGCTCCGACGCTGCCGACACAAATCAGCCAAATCTCGGCGTTTCTTTTCAGTCATTCGCCCAAAATGAAAGACGAATATCGGCCCTCCAAGAGCTGTTTCTCCAACGGCATTGAGGAGATCCTGTTCGTTCGGTCTATCCCATACACAAAGAATGCGGTAATGGCCCTTCGCGGCTGAACCATAGGCAGACACAGGACAGCGATTTTGGTCAAATATCGGCTCAGCATTAACGTCAATCCAGGTATTTTGTCCTGATTTTTTAAATGTAAGAGATGTTATGTTAAAACCGAGGTTGCTGAGAATTTGGCGAGCATCTTTCTCTGTGATTTCTTGCTTCCTTCCCTTGGCTGCAAACCAAGCGTCTAGCATATCAGCGGCTTTTTTGGCTTGAGTTCCTTGCGGTATCTGGATTTTTGCGATACTTTTCCCTTTGGAAATATTGGGAATTAGGTCTTGCTTTTTTTGTCGATCGCGATCGCACTCCTCAAGCACTTTTTCGATCGCAGCATACTTATGCTCGAAGAAGTCTTTAAAAGCATCTCTTTTTTCCTCTGGTTCAGGAAGCGATCGCCGCTCTTGCAGCATAGATATATATTCCTTAGCCGTCAGGATATCGCCTTGCTCCAATACACTGCAAATTCTGGTACGATCGGCATCTGCTATACCTGTTTGCTGAAGACTCTCTAATTCCTCGGATACTCGATCGATCTGTTCCTGGCGCTTGGCGCTAATTCCTTGACCGATCGCCCGAAGCAGCTCAATTTTTTCGGAAAACCGCCTGGTTGTTACATGAGCATTTTTAATGCTTTCAATCTGTGCTGCATAAGCACTTCTATCTGTTTCTCTTAGTAAACCAAAAGCTACGGCACTTTCGAGCTGTTTGCTAGTAGTCTCGACCTGCTCCTGCAAAATTCCTTGACACTCTTCAATCCGATTATTGCGTTCGTCCTTTAGCCGATCGAGGTCTAATGTTGATTCGGGGTTGTGTTCGAGGTATTCGATGATTTGCGCCGTAGCCTCGTGATTTCCGACCGCTTTTGAACTACAGACATAACTTTGCATATCGAATGCTTGTTGCCAATCCCAAATATCATTTTTGACTAACTCCAAAATTCCCTTTATACCCGCTTCAGGATTAGCGATATCTAGTTCCCAGTCATCGTCGATCGGGATAGATGGCATTCTTAACAGCTCCGCGTGCAGGATATATTTTGGGTCAGGTTCTGCGGTTGACAATTCGGTATCTGGATCGAAGATATTGCCGATGTCTTCCACAGCTTTTCGGCAACAGGCAATACCAGCTAAAATAAACACTGGAGGTTTTGTCGCCTCAAAGGTATCTAATTCTTGGAGAACCATATCTTGAAGATTCTCAATATCTTGTTTTAACTGTTTGGCTTCTTTCTGAAGATAATTTTCGCTTTCAGCTAAGCGCGATTCCTGCTCCTTAACCCAGCGACCCACCCAATTCAAAAATTGCCGAGCGCGAGAGCGAAGCTGAATGAGGGCTTTACCTGTAATGATACCAGCACCTTTAGGGCGACGAATTTTGCGCTCTGTTCGCTGAATTTCCCCGTCTAGATTGGACTCATTAGATAATCTCTCGATCTGCTTCTTGAGGAAGGGAAGTTGGCTCAAATCTTGTAAGGATTCAGGTCAAAAAAACTTAAGTGGCGGCATCTGGTAAAATAAAGGAATGAAAAAGCCCACAGCCACCAGA
>NZ_JAUBUJ010000240.1:0-1668 GCF_036705405.1 Microcoleus sp. B13-B6 | reverse complement strand
ATAAGTAGGGCTTGCTGAAAAAGTAAGAAAACAGCATTTAGAAAGATGAATGAACTCGCGAGTCCCTTGATAATATAAGCTTTGTTTGCGATATTTTGTCCCAAGCATAATCTTTATTAATCATCACAGGTGGAAAACAGGAAAAAAAGTGTATATTCTGAAATAGACATAAAAAAAGCCAAAAAGCCTGCCGTAGCAGGGCCGAAAGATTCATCACCAAAAAAGTTATGGCGATGGTGGTTTGAGAAGTATTAGAAAGTTTAGCCATCACTCTACCGAGGCTGAATCTTCTTTTAGCTTCTCCAAATTTTCCCTCAATCGAGTTACGAATTCTCTCGTCTTCTAAAGCTTGTTTCTTCGTTGACTTACTAATATTTGTCGAGGGTCTTCCTAAAGGGGGACCACTGATTCTAATTCCTCTTTCTTTGCACCAAGCTCGATTCTCGCGAGTGCGATAAATTCGATCTACATGAATTGATTCGGGATAGAATCCCGTGAACCGTTTAAATTCTTCTACTTGTTGTTTTAAGTCTACAGATTCATTAAAATTATCCCAACTAATTCGGTCTAAAAACACGTATCCGTTACGACAACTGGCTGACAGCTTTGCCCCAAACTCAACGGCTTTCCCGGCTTTTCCTCTGACGATGGGGCGGATGTGTGGTTGTGTTAAACTTACTATTCTGTCCTCAATACTATGTGTTTTATTTTCATACATCCATAACTGTTGACGGTAGACTTCTGTGACTACTAATAGCATTTTATAATAATATTTACTCAGCCACGTTAGCTCACCCATAGCCGCGATATGAGCTAAATTTCTTTTAATATATTGAAGTTGTTTCTTAATCGCTTTTCTTCGTTTTTTTTGTGATGGTCTTCGTTTCTTTGCTACTGTCAAGTATTCTTTTCTGGCTAGGTTTCGATAAGTTCTTGGTTTTTTTTTAGTGGTGACTGAATTTGAGTGTGCAAAGCATCTATGATTGTTTCGGTTTGTTCCCTGGCTTGATTCAATATTCCTAAGTCGTTAGGATATTTAATGTCGGCTGGCGCGCAGGTCGCGTCTAATATTAATTTTCCTTGATTTTTCGGCTCGCTGATGTCCGATGACTTTTTATCGACTACTTTGCCTGGTGCTTCGGTCTGCTCTTTGACCATTTTTTCATTGATTTTATTGACTAGGTTGACACCTATTCTCTGTCTAAAGTGAACCAACATTGATGAGTCGAATGGTGCTTGACTGCTATAGCTTGTCATGCCTATAAAGTATTGTAAGTAGGGGTTTTCTCGGATTTGTTCTATTGTTTCCCGATCGCTGGTTCCTAACTTTTCTTTAATAATTAATGCTCCCAATGCCATCCGAAAAGATTTCGCTGGAGCTCCCATATCTACGGAAAAGTTTTGAGCATATTCTGCTTCAAATGCTGACCACGGAATTAGTTTCGCCATGATTACCCAACGATTATCTTCTAACAATTGCCCCTCAAAAGGCAAGTCAAAGTTGGATGGCGGGTTTGGGGTTGGGTCAACTTTTCGGTACATTACGAAAGTGATGTTGTACTAGGCTTTGGACAGATTTTAGCTCATAAGCTTGCACACGCGGAGCATTCAAACCAGTCAAAGTCTTTCTATGTAAAGGTTTTAGGCTTTTTCAGCAAGCCCTAAGTA
>NZ_JAUBUJ010000239.1:0-1676 GCF_036705405.1 Microcoleus sp. B13-B6 | reverse complement strand
GCGATATTGCCAGCGGTAACAGCACAAGCAATCGCAGCACACAAGCTGACACCTTGCAGTGCTTTATGAGTGTCTAGCTTTTTGTCCAGGGCTGCTAGTGGAGTTAACCACAACACGACAGAGGACGCGCTCAACACAAACAGTTTTAGCTGCATGATTCCCCCTCAAATAACTTACTTGAATGATTGTTGATTTCGCTAGCAGCTTTCTCAAAATCAAGGTTTTCAGCTCGAATCGCTTTTTCCAAAGCAGCGGAAATTCTGTCTTCAAATTCGTACTGTAAATCTGTAAAATCCCAGTTAAAAATTTCACAGTCGTCTTCCTTTTGTCGCTTAGTCCTTGCGTATTCTTTCAAGTTTTCAGCTTTTACTTCTTCGACAAATTGCGAGAGAAGATTGATAAAATCTTCTGTAGTCAAAAAGTCTAGCTGCATAGAAACACCCCCAAACCAATCAGTAACATCGCTAAACCACCGACTAGAACTGCTTGTAAATCAGCAACTGTAATCTTAAGTAGTTTACTCAGGGAGTAGTCAAGTAACCAGCTTAACCCCCAAGCAATCGCAATCGCTGCTAACAGGAATGAGACGGCTTTCATCGCCATTGGATGCAGACTCGCTATCCACCCCAAAAGGGAGAAAGCGACGCATCCGGCAACGAAGTAGTTAGCCAGATACATCGCTTTCATTATTTCTTGCCTCCACAATAAACTTTGAGATAACACGGAAGCCCCGGTGCTATCTCTTTCATGTGCTTGGATGCTGCGTTTAACGCGTCGTAAGCATCAATCTGATGCTCCGATTCAAGCCCAATTACTCGGATAGTTCGCTCAGTCGAGGGGTCAATGGCGAAAACTTCGCGGTGATACTTTTTCATTTTTTGCCTCCTAGCACTGCATCCCAAGGGCGGGGTTGGGGAGTAGCTACAGCGGGGGCGCGAAAATTCTTTAAGGCAGATGAGTAGCGGTTAGGACTGACAGCCTCGCCTAATTTAAGTTCGCTGCCTTGCGTGAAGGTAAAGCCATTTGCTTGCAGGGCTTCCTTCATTGCCTCTATCTCTTCCTTTGTGCCTGAGAGCCAGATATATTCCATTAGTTCGCCCCCGTCAATTTTGCTTTAATCGCATCAATCCGGGTGCGGGCATCGCTGTCAGCTTTATCAAGTCTTAGCCCTTGCTTGGCATATCCTTCGCGTAGCCCGTGTAGTCCTTTGGCGTAGGTAGTAGTTGCCCTTATCTTCTTTTGTTCATTGCCAGCCACTACGCCTTTGTATTGGTAGTGGGCTTTATGTACCTTCGTATCAGCGGTATCAATCCGAGAAAGCGCCCCGTACATCTGTTTGGCGTACTTAGCACCAGATTCTTTCTCTGTTGCCAGTGTCCGCACTGCTTTTGCCTCTTCCTTTGAGGCATAGCGGGGAGTATCAACCACCGGCACAGAACGGATTGAATCAAAATTGCCGGGATTCATTGGGCTTAAGGCTTGTCCATCAGTGGCGGCCAATACCTTAGATTTGTCGATTGCGTGTCCGCCGTCGTTGCTGGCTGTGAGTTTTCCAGCATCAGAATTACCACCAAACAGTCGCAGTTGTAAGCTCATAGTTTTGTCCCAATTTGAATGTTGATGCGAACAGGAGAGGGAAATAAATTCAGGGGATTGATTTGTCGCCACATAGACAT